>SKFS01000116.1 GCA_007117885.1 Candidatus Izemoplasma sp. | reverse complement strand
GGTAGTAATAAAATAGCCAGCTACCTAAAAAAGAATGAGGCAGCTGGCAATCGTTAATGACCCTATAGCTTTCCGCAGCAAAATGCTTTGGCTTTATCACTTTTCATTTTAGACCAATTTATTGCTTAAGTCAATAGTAATAAACGATTAATTTTTACGGTTTAGGATTGGCCTTTCAAATCGTTCATAAAGTCGTTCCATAGACGGTCTAAACGCTCATAATCAATAACGTAACGGGCGTCTTTAGAACGTTCAGCCTTAATGACTTTAGCGGTGAGAAAAGCGTTGATATGATAAGTGACCGTGGCACTTGAAACGCCGATTTCTGTGGCGATGGCTTTCGTTGAGGTTGTCCCACTCGCAATTAAGCGAAGCACTTCATAGCGGGTTTCATCGGAGAGTGTTTTAAACACTTTCGCACGATTTTTTCGTGAATCTTGTTCAAACTCTGCGATTTTCTGGAAGCCATATTTCATGTCTAAGCCCCACATAACAACGCGGTCTTCGGCGAACGTCATAATGCTAAATCGGTAAGGATTAACAAAAGAAGTAATGATTGTATTTTCGGGTTCTAAGACATCACTTGGAACAATGCCATAGGTGAGTTGATCAAAGGCTTCGGCGCCCTGTTTTTCTAAAGGAGCCATCGTATCTTTAGTAAAATTGGTAATTTTATCTAAATGCGCGTTGTAGTACTTTTTAAAGAGCGGTTCAATCGTTTCTAAAAGATTGAGATACACTTCAAGATAATCCTTTGGGTTTTCAATTAAAAGCATTAAAATCCAGCGATGGTTTTCTGTCGTCGGCGTTTTGCGGATTAAGTTTAGTAGTTCATCGCGATGATTAACAAGGTACTCAGCTTCAATCTTTGCTTTTGTAAGGCTGACTTCATCGTTTTCTCCTTCGACCGTTAACATCGCAAAAATCAAGTTTTGCTTTATCGTCTCTTCGTCATCCTGCATAATGATGCGTAAGTACTCGCGATAGTCTTTAGACTCTAAAAAGGAGTACGATCGAAAGAGCAGTGTCGGGAAATCATAGTTACCAATGCCTTCTTCAGAGTAAAACCCAAGTAAGGGATCTTTGTAGGGTTCAAGATCTTCTTTAGCGGCTTTAATAAAGTTAATATGGGCTTCATGGTCGATAAAGGTTTCCATGATTTCATCGCCTAAAACATCGTTGAGTTTATAAATTTCGTCCGGGTTAACATAAAGCAGTTTAGGAAACATGCATAAATCATAAAGATAGGTAGCTTTTTGGTTAAATGTAAATAACATCAAATCATCCTTTCATGGCGTTTTCGCAAAGAAAACGGTTTATATTAGATTATAGTATAGTTTTTTAGATAAATCAAGCATAAATTAGATAAATATCTAAATAGTTGAAATATTCACTATAAATTAGATAATTAGTATAAACGAAAGTGTTTTATAAGACTCAATAATGCGTAATACTTTTGTAATGAATAAGATAATGGTATACTATGAACAAGAAAACTATTCCAGTTGATGATTACCCTTCATTTGGTTTTAACCAAAAAGTATTTCTGCGTAACCTATATTCGGTGTAGGTTACGGAAAGTATTTAAGGAGGTTAATGTATGAAAGCTGTTTTTAGTTTGTTTTTATTTATAGGGCTTGTCTTAACTTTGATGGCCTGTGATGAGTTAGAAGATCGCTTACCAATTGAACGAAATCGGGTGACCTTTGAAACGAATAGTGAGATTAGCTTGCATCCGCTTGAGTTTAGTATGGGCGATACGATTGTTTTACCTGTCCTTACAGAAAGTGAACAAGGTCAATTTCAAGGATGGTATCGCGATCCTGAGTTGACTGAGTTAGTCGATAATCTTAGTGGGTTAAACGAAAATATTACGCTGTATGCACGTTGGCAGGCAGCCACGTATAATATCATCGTTGATGTTTACAACAGCGTAAACATCGAGGAAGTTTTTATGAATGATGTGGCGTGGTTTTATCGCGATGATCATCAGCGAATTTACACACACATTAATCACACCCATCCTTTAGCAAGAGAACTGGGTTTATCAACGAGTGATATGTTTGATGTTGATGGCGATGGGGACTACGTTATTTATACATGGTCTACGAAGGCTTATATTGTCACCACGCATGGCCAGGTTTATGCATGGGGTGATAATAGTTTTAATGCGCGAAGTGAAAGTCAAGAAGCATTTATAGAGATTACCGATCAGTTTGACTTAGCGGAAGATGAAGTGATTGTTAAAATCGCGGGTAATGAAACCGCAACGTTTGCTTTATCAAGTCATGGTCAGGTTTACGGCTGGGGAAGTAATGACTTTGGTCTAATTTCAAAAGACGATACCGCATCGTATGCCTCACCCGTTAGGTTAAACGATTTTTGGTGTGGAGATACCGGTCATTTGTTGCATGGCAGTGGCTTATGTGGTAACACCGATCATTTGATTACTGACGTGGTCGTTACTGAAAGAAACATGATTTTTTTAACCAATACTCAAGCGCTGTTTTTATTAGGTGATGATGTGAGTCATTGGTTTGGTGATATGGAAGTTCAAAGCGGTAATATTAGTGAGGTCGTTTTCAGTCAGTTAAGAGGACAAATCATTGATATTAAAGCTTCGCTGAACACGGTTGTCTTTGTATCGGATTTAAACCAAATGCTCGTTTTAGGGGACAGTCAACTGGCAAACGACCATTACCGTTTAAGCATTGGGGATTTTGTTGATCCCGATGATGATAACGATAGCGTGCCTACTTTGTTTGAAGTTTATCTTGCTGGGGATACCTTGCTTGTCCATTTATCCGATAATACGGTATGGGGGTTAGGGAATAATCAAACACAGCTAATTTCCGGAAGAAATGACTATGTTCGTAGTCCTTCACAGTTAATGCTTCCTTTCACACCGAGTAAGTTAATGACATCCTCTGAATCAGCTTGTGCGGTTGATGATGATCATAAACTTTGGTGTTGGGGTAAAGGTAACGATCAAAGAGTGGGCTCAGATAGTGGGACAATCCTCGTAAGTGAGGAGCGTTATATCAACTATCGTGGTGAAGATACAAACTGGCAAGGTGCTGAAGAACCACCGAGTGATACGGATGCATCGTATGCTTTCAAATCGGTTCCTGTTGAAGTTTTAAACTCACCGCCTGTTGCATCCCAACAACGTTTCTACACCGTTACCCGTTATCAAGTATCATCGGTTCCAGATACCATTGGTTATCAAGGGCGAATTTTAGCTTCTGCCCTAAGCAATTTATGTCCGCTCGATAGTGATGATTGTGATGATGACGATCCAACTGTATTTCCAGGTGCGTATCAAGTTTACCAAGAGAGTGATGGCTTAGTGCGTTGGATGTTAGAACTCGGCATTGCGCGTGGTGGTCGCGCAGGTGGTCGCGCAGCCACGTATTCTGGAGAATAATCCATAAAAAAATCCTAAAGTTTTAGGATTTTTTTGTGCAAAGAAAGATTCGGTTATAATCATCTTCAGTAAAATAAAGCTTTGTTTGTTCAACAATCGTAAAGTTTTTTTCTAGCGCGTTTATCCAAAATTGATCGGTTTTGTTCCAAAGGTATAAACCGCTTGGTTCAAGATAAAAATCCTCAGCTAAACGTTTTTGAGTTTGATTGAGCACTTCTGCATCAAAATAGGGATTGAGTTTGATGAACAGCTTACCATTTGGTTTAAGTAGACGGTGGGTATGATTTAATACGTCTAACGCATCGCTTCCCTTTAAGTTGTCTAAAATATTCGAAAGAATGATTCCATCAAAGGTGTTTCTTTCAAACTCGTTTAATGATTCAATTGAACCGACTTTAAAGTAGCCCGTTTTTAAATCGTTATGGGCAAACAAACGATCCGCTAGATCAACCGCAGAAGGGGAAACATCAATGCCATAGTATTTACCGGGTTTTCTTTTGGCTAAATAGGCTAAAATTGCTCCACTGCCAGAGCCAAAATCAAGGCATACTGAGCTGTCTTCACTCATCCAGTCTAACGATTTGTCAAGGACTTCATGACCGCTTTTATAAGACTTTAAAAGACGAACGCTAATCCCGTCAAATACTGTGTTCCAATAGTCTTCAGTTTTTTTATAGTAATCCATAATCGCTCCTTAAGTGTCGTGGTTTTATTGTAACAAATAATGAGACGTATTAATAGTCATCATTTCAATATCGTGAATACGCTCGCTATGGTATGATAAGAATAAGTAAAAGCTAAAGAAGGTGATGCGATGGTAAAACCAGTACAAGTCGTATGGTTTGAGAATAATTTACGCACTCAGGATCATCAAGGATTGGCGATGGCACAAAAGCATCCCTTGCCAATAATCGGTGTTTATGTTTTAGAAGAAGCCGCGCTTAAAAAAACAAAGAATGGCTTTCAAAAAGTGGGTCCTTACCGGTTACAGTTTATTGATGAGGCACTAAATGATTTAAAAACATCGTTAAGTGTTTATCGTATCCCACTCATTGTGTTTATTAGAAGTGCCGTCGATGGCTTTAAAACACTTTATCAAACATTTAATATTCAAACCGTTTACTATGAAAAAGCGTATGGGGATGAGGAGCGTCATCGTCATGAGAACGTCATCGATGCATTTTCATCGATTGATTTTGTTAGCTTCAATACTAAATCACTTTATCATGAAGATGACTTGCCGTTTGTGATTAATAATCTTGCATCGTCCTTTACGGCTTTTCGTAAAACAATGGAAAAATCGGGCCGGATTCGCGAGCCACTAAGTTTGCATGAGAATGTTCAAGAGGCACTTGAAAATATCCCTGATGATTTGCCGCGTTTTAAGACTTTATATACCCCTTGTAAATCCATGATAAAAGGCGGTGAAAAAGAAGGCTTAAAACGCTTAAATTATTACCTTTTTACATCAAAAAAAGTATCGACGTATAAAGAAACACGCAATGGCATGGATGAGTTTGATGATTCATCAAAACTATCCGCGTATTTAGCTTTAGGATGCCTATCACCGCGTAATGTCTACCAACAACTCAAACAGTATGAAAAACGTTATGGTGCGAATGAATCAACGTACTGGTTGTATTTTGAACTCTTATGGCGGGATTACTTCCATTTCTTACATGTTCGTTATCGAAGTAAGTTTTTCTTTAAACAAGGATTATATCAACGAGATTATCAACCAATCACGAATCAAACGTACCTCGACGCATGGATTAAAGGAAAGACAGGCTATCCATTAATTGATGCGAACATGAAAGAGATTTATCAAACAGGGTACATGTCGAATCGGGGCAGACAAAATGTTGCGAGCTTTTTTTGTCATTACTTAAAGTTAGATTGGCGGATCGGTGCTGAGTATTTTGAGTCATTACTCATTGATTATGATGTTTCAAGTAATTATGGCAACTGGCTTTATCAAGCAGGCTTAGGGGTTGATCCTCGTGGCACGAGAATCTTTAATGTGATTGAACAAGGAAAACGTTATGATCCGACCACAGCCTATTTAGTTAAATGGCTACCTGTGTTAGAAGCTCTGCCTATAAAAGAACGCTATCATGGTAAAATGGCAAAAAGCGATGCGCAGTTAACGCTTTTTGCTACCGAGATTGATTACCCTGAACCGATTGTTAAAACACCGAAATTGTGAAGCAAAACAGTAAGAATAAGTGTGTTGTTTGCTATAATGTGTTAAAGGAGTGATGGTTATGCGCTATTTTAAAGAAGCTTGGAAAGGGCTAGTATTTATCCTTGTTTTGATTTTGTTTAATGCGATCTTTTGGCTTACTGCAACCCCGATCTTTGCGCAACCGATAGAGAGTACGGTTGCTCAGATGATGGGCGCGTTGATTCTTATCGGGTTTACGCTGGTGTTTTTTCTTGCCACAAAAAACACGGTTGTTAACTATTTGTTTAAAGGCTTAGAAAATGTTTATATTACCCATCGTGTTTTAGCGATGATTGCATTTCTAATGATTATTGTACATAGTCAATCAACAAACTTAATCTTTGCCTATTTTCGACCTGATTACCCTTTTGATGCGGCTGCGGTAGCACCGCTAGCACGCAATCTTTTCTTTGGCTTGATCGTGCTTGCTTTGCTTGCTAAGTACTTAAAATACGAACACTGGCGCACGATACACCGGTTCATGATTATTCCTTATTTAATCGCCAGCTATCATGCGTTTTTCCTGAGTTCTTATGAACTGATTTCAGTGAGCTTTTTAGGCATATGGATGATGGGAATGATTGCAATCGGTACTGCCTCAAGTTTTTATATGATTGTGCTTTATCGTCGTACAGCGTTTACATACCAAGGGGTTGTTCAGTCCGTGACGTATCTCAATGATAGTGTCACAGAGATTGAACTAAAGATGAGTGAAACCTATCCTTATAAATCCGGACAATTTGCTTTTGTAAAGATTAACCGTGAGCCATTTAAAGGCATTCCGCATCCTTTTTCGATTTCAGGGAAAGAGGAGGATAGTGTGTTTTTTACGATCAAAGCGTTAGGAGACTTTACCCAAGATTTAAAGGATCATCTTAAAGAAGGCGATACAATGCATTTAACAAAAGCGTATGGCCATATGACGTTTGAGGATTATCCGAGTCCGCAAGTATGGATTGCCGGTGGGATTGGGATTACACCGTTCTTAAGTCATTTAAGGACACAAACTGTCAATCAAAATATCGATTTATATTACTCGGTTCGTCATCGTGAAGACGCGGTCCATTTAGACTATTTTAAGAAACTTGATAAGGAACTCAAAAACTTTCATCTTCATTACTCTGAAAGTGATAAGGATGGTTTCTTATCGCTTAATAAGATTGATTTGAGTCATCAGCCGACAGTGTTCTTATGTGGCCCCGTTCCGATGGCTAAGGCATTAAAAAAGGAACTCCGCAACAATCAAGAGTACCGTCAACTCGTTTTTGAAGCGTTTAGTTTCACCGGAACACTTGTCGAAGATAGTATTGCGTGGCTTAAACGCTTAAAGCGCAGAATAACGAAAAAAAATCCTTAAATCAAGGATTTTTTTGTGCTTTTTTTGCCACAAGGGTCATGAGTAAAGGAATGCCTTGATGATTGAGGTGGGTAAATAGGTTTGCTGCACAGTAATCGTATTCTTTAAAGTCTTGGATGATGAAGTCGTTTTTGATGAGAGAACTAAAGATATCTGAGAGAGTGTGCGAGTAACTCGTAAAGGTGGTGGCTGTCTTTTTGTCTGACATGTAGCCCATGCCGTGTTCTTGCCATACGGTATGGCCAAAGTAATTATAGGTCAGCCGCTTAGGATGGTTTTCATCATAAGCATCTTCAGCTTCTGTCGCTAACATTAAGCCGAAAGGATGGATTTCATTAATTATGAGGATGGCGTTTTCTTTACAAGTGTCTTTAACGACTTTAAAGAAAGCATTGAGGTCTTTAAACCAACATAGCGCCCCTACGGTAATTAACCCAAGGTCGAAGGTATCGTGAAAGCGCGCATCGATGGTGAGGATGTCGGTTTGAATAAACTGTGCTGGGGCGTTAAGTTTTTGGGCGATGTCGTTGGCGTAATTTACCATGTTTTCAGCGATGTCAAAGC
>SKFS01000143.1 GCA_007117885.1 Candidatus Izemoplasma sp. | reverse complement strand
GAACTGAAAGCGATCAAAAAAAGAAAAGGAGAGATACCGATGTTTAATACAATCCAATGCAACCTATATGAAACGTACACATTAAATAAAATTAACACGCTTGATAACGAAAACCAAAATGAAACAAAAAGGAGAGAAACCGATGTTTAATACAATTCAATGCAACGTATATGAAACGTACACATTAAATAAAATTAACACACTTGATAACGAAACCCAAAATGAAACAAAAAGGAGAGAAACCGATGTTTAATACAATCCAATGTGATATTTATACACACTATACACTGAAAAAAATCAACGATAAAAAAGATACGCGTAAAGCGATTTAAAAACTGAAAATAAAGGAGAAAGACTATGACAACATCAGTTAATCTAACAATGTATGAAAATTATGTTATTTACAAAGAAAACACCATCAAAACAAAAATTAAAAAATAAGCAAAAATGATGACTCCGGAATCCCTGAAGTATAAATGGAAAGGAGAAGATACCATGAAAACATCTGTAAACTTAACGATGTATGAAAACTATCTAATATACAAAGAGGCAGACTACAGAAATAAAGAAGTTAAAAAATAAAGAAAAAGGAGAAAGGTTATGCTTAATAAAGTGCTCTATCATCAATTAGAAGTATACTTACTCCACAAGCAAAAAATCGATGTTGAACATCGACGCGATCAAATCAAACATATTAACCGATAAAAAAAGAAGGAGAATTGATTATGAAAGAACGTTTAGAAATCTTAAGAAAATTAGAAAACAGTGAAATTACCCCAGAAGAAGCACAAAAACAATTACACGCTCTAAAGAAAGCCAATGAAATCACAGCGTCAAAAGCAAAAATTTTCAAAATTCAGATTATGAGTAGCGATAATGACATAGTGAATGTTCAAATTCCATTAAACTTAGCACGATTGTTTTTAAAGGGTAAGAAGCCGCTTATGGCCAATGCAAACTTAGCACAATACGATATTGATTTTGAAGAAGTTGTTGATATTTTGGATTCCGGACTAGTCGGAGAAATCGTCAATATCGAAAGCGCTGATGGCGACCGCGTCAAGATTATTGTGGAGTAACCTAAATAGGCTTAGATTTTAAGCCTATTTTTTTGGCCATAAATCCGAAGGATTTTCCTTATTTTGAGGGCATGTGGTATAATAAAGTATGTTAATTTTTTGGAGGCGTCATGAAATCGATTCGTGAATTATATAAAATCGGTCATGGACCATCCAGTTCTCATACGATGGGACCCGCAAAAGCTTGTGAAATCTTTAAGACGAAGTATTCAGCGGATCATTATCGTGTGATTTTATATGGATCGCTCAGTTTAACGGGCAAAGGTCATTTGACAGATGTTGTGATAAAAGAAACCTTGGGTAGTGTGGACATTGTTTTTAGTAGTGATTTTATCGAAGACCATCCGAATACGATGGACTTAATCGCGTACAAGGATTCTCATGAGATAGGGAGAATGCGAGTTTATAGCATTGGTGGTGGAGCCTTAAGAATTGAAGGAGAAACGTTTGAAGAAACATCCCATGTTTATCCGCATAATAGTTTTGAAGCGATTAAAGAATACTGTAAAAAAGAAAACATTCGGCTTTATCAGTATGTTGAACGCTTCGAAGGTGCTTCAATATACCCGTTTTTAATGCATATTTGGCAAGCAATGCAAGATTCAATCTCAAATGGTTTAACCGATAAAGGGTATTTACCTGGAGAACTTAACGTTGAACGAAGAGCCAATCAGTTACTTCATAAAAAAATGAGGAACGAACCTTCAGAGATTTATGAAAACCGGATTGTCAGTGCGTATGCGTTTTCCGTCAACGAGACAAATGCGAGTGGTGGTTTAGTTGTAACCGCACCAACATGCGGTGCGAGTGGTACTGTTCCAGCGGTGTTGAAATATATGCAAGAAAGGCACAAATTTAATGATCGTAAAATTTTACAAGCATTGGCTACGGCTGGAGTGATTGGCAATATTATTAAGCATAACGCTTCCATTAGTGGGGCTGAAGCTGGTTGCCAAGCAGAAGTGGGTAGTGCTTGCAGTATGGCTGCTGCAGCCCATGCAGAACTCTTTAATCTAACGATTGATCAAATAGAATACGCGGCGGAAATTGCTTTAGAACATCATTTGGGATTAACATGCGATCCGGTGATGGGATATGTGCAAATTCCTTGTATTGAGCGCAATGCGGTGGCAGCACTGCGAGCAATTGATGCCTGTGGATTGGCGTACTTCCTTAGCGATTCACGTAAGATTTCTTTTGATACTGTGGTTGAAACCATGTTTGAAACAGGCAAAGATATGCCGGCAAATTACCGTGAAACAAGTTGTGGTGGTCTTGCGAAAAAATATAAGTTTAACGAGAAATAGAAGGTGACATAATGATTGAAAAAAATGCCTATTATGAAGTAACGTTTACTGATTTAACACATGATGCGATGGGTGTTTGTAAAGTAGAAGGGTTTCCTGTATTTGTGAAGGATGCACTTAAAGGGGAAAAAGCATTAATCAAAGTCATTAAACTGAACAAAAATTTCGGTTTTGGACGACTCATTGAGATTCGTGAAGAGTCGCCTTTTCGCAAGCTGCCTATTTGTGAACATTACCATGTTTGTGGCGGTTGTAATACGATGCATATGAATTATCAAACACAACTCGATTTTAAACGTTATCGCACACAAGAGACGTTAAGTAAACTCGGAAAGATTAAAACCGAAGTGAAAGAAACTGTGGGAATGAACAATCCTTACTATTATCGCAATAAAGCGATTATACCTTTTGGTATGCGGGGCGATAAAGTCATTGCAGGATTGTATAAGCAACGGACACATGAGATTGTTAATATTAAGCGCTGCCATATCTTTCCTAGGATGGTATCGGAAATGGTGCGGTACTTAAAGAGTTTATTTTACGAGTTAGGGATAGAAATATATAAGGAAGATATTGATCAAGGATTTTTGAAAGCGGTCATGTTTAGACATAGTGAAATTGATCACCAAATGAGCATAACTTTAATTACAAGAAATGGGAAAGTTCCTGAGAAGGAAGAGTTCGTAAGAAATATTTTAGAACGGTTTCCGAATGTAGTATCGATTGTTCAAAACATCCAGCCGGATCAATCCAATGTTTTGTTAGGACCTAAACACCGCGTGTTATATGGAAAAGATGCATTAAATGATCGTTTACTTGGTTTAGAATATGAAATATCGCATCGCTCTTTTTATCAAGTCAATCCCATTCAAACTGAGCAAATGTATACTAAAGCGATGGAGTATGCAGAGTTAAAACCTACAGATCGTGTTATCGATGCTTATTGTGGCATTGGCACGATCGGTTTAAGCGCCGCCAACAAAGTGGCTGAAGTTGTTGGTATTGATGTGGTTAAAGACGCGATAAAGAATGCCGTTCAAAATGCTAAAAATAACCAGATAAAGAATGCTAAGTTTATTGTTGGCAAAGCAGAAGATGTTATGGCTACATTTACAGCAGGTTCGATTGATGTATTGTTTGTCGATCCGCCACGCAAAGGTGTTGAGAAGAAGTTTTTAGAGGCGATCATCAAACTTAGAATTCCACGAGTCGTCTATATTTCTTGCAATGTATCAACCTTGGCTCGGGACTTAAATTTCTTACAAGCCAATAATTATACGGTGCGGGAAGTTACGCCTTTTGATATGTTCCCACAAACATCGCATATTGAAGCCGTGTCGGTTTTAGACTATAGTAAATAGGAGAGAAAACTATGGAATGTCCAAAATGCAGTCAAGCCATGAAAAAAGGTATGGTTCAAGCACAAAACGCAATGTATTTTCATACCTCAGATCGACGTATATTGTTCCCTACAAAGAAGAATTCTACCTTAATTGGTGAATCGATATGGACTGCGCCACTGCTTCCTAGTTATCAATGTGAAGCATGCCAAGTCATCGTTATCGATTATATGAAGACGGTGATTCAAGCAAAAACTAACACGAAAGGCAACCGTGTTGAAGAGAATCTTGAAGAGATAGATCCTTTTGAACAATACTATCAAGATCAAAAGAAGTAGTCTGTTTTCTTACAGACTTTTTTCTTGGATATTGTTTATATCGAGCGCATATGATAGACTTATATTAATCATTGTGAAGGGGTGATTTTATGCGGGGAATAGTCCGTTTAATTGTACGAATTTTCGCAGTACTTGTTATTACTGTGGTGATGTTTTTATCGTTTCTAACGATTACAGAGTACCGGCCAGATGAACTAGAAGAGGTTGAAATCATCAATAATCCATCACGCTCTATTGAGCTCAATCAACCGATTCGAGTGATGACGTTCAACATTGGCTATGCCGGGCTTGGCGCTACGGAAGATTTTGTTATGGACGGCGGTCAAAAAGGACGACCGGATTCGATAGAAGTTGTCGAAGCTTTTATGGATGGTATTTTACGAGTGATGAGTGAAAACCATGTTGATATATATTTGATGCAAGAAGTTGATTTGAACGCACGAAGAAGCTATTTTGTTAATCAAGTAGAACAGATACACAACCATTTAGGCACTGACTATAGTTCGGCATTTGCACTGAACTTTAAAGCAACCTTTGTGCCCTTTCCAGTGTCTATAACGGATTATATAGGGTCTGTTGAAAGCGGCTTACAGACCTTGAGTGTTTTTCATGCTAATGAGGCGGAACGGCATCAATTTCCAGGGAGTTTTGCTTGGCCATTAAGAATTGCTAATTTAAAACGAGCAATGCTCGTGACAACATACGATATCGATGGCAGTGAAAAGCAGTTAATTGTCGTTAATCATCATATGTCCGCGTACGATGATGGCGGTATGAGAAGTCAAGAAATGGCTTATTTAAGAGATTTTATTCAAGAACAATACAATTTAGGTAACTATGTCATTGTGGGCGGGGACTTCAATCATTTATTTCCGGGAACCAACGAGGTGTTTCCCCTAGATGCGATTTTAAAAGATTACTGGAATGTCGAAGAAATGGAAGCTGATTTTTTTGGTGAAGACTTCGTTTTAGGATTTGATCCCACTTTGCCAACGTGTCGCTTGCTTCACCGTCCTTTTGAACCGAGTGATCCACTCGATCTATATGATCCAAATGACCCAAACACGCAACTGTACATCATCGATGGGTTTTTAGTGTCAAGAAATGTTGAAATTTTGATGGTTTATACCGTTGATCAACAGTTTTTATATAGTGACCACAATCCCGTTGTCATCGAAGTAAGATTAATCGAAGATTAATTAGCAAACGATAAGGTTGTAGAAAGAAGAAAGAGGTGTGTTATGCAACAACAGTTAGAGAAACATCAAGAAGTTCTAATTACCATTAAGAAAATAGGGATTAATGGTGAGGGTATTGGGTATTATAAACGTCAAGCCGTTTTTGTTGATGGCGTGATTCCACCTGAAGAAGTTGTAGTGAAAATTACTGAGCTTCATCGGGGGTACGCAGTGGGGGAAATTGTTAGAGTAAAGAAAAAAGCTTTCTACCGAATGGTTCCGTTTTGTCCTCATTATGGTACATGCGGTGGATGCCAACTTCAACATGTTAAGTATGAGGAACAGCTTAGATTAAAAGAAGACCTTTTAAAACAAGCATTTGAGCGCTATACGAATCTAGATTTAGCGAAAGTAAGGTTTTTATCGCATACACCACTTAATACACCGCGCAATTACCGTCATAAAGCCTCGATGCCTGTAAGAAATACGGGCTCAGGATTAGTCACGGGACTGTATAAAAAGAGTTCTAATGATCTTGTGGATGTTAAGAGTTGTCCTGTTCAGCACGATACAATCAACCAAACAAACAAAGCAGTCTTAGAAATATGTGATGAACATGATATCTACGCTTTCGATCCTCAAGACATGCGTGGTTTATTGCGTTATGTTGTCACACGAATTAGCCAAGCATCACAAGAAATACAAGTAACCCTCGTGGTTACCATTTATAATCACGCGTTAAAATCCGCAGCGAAAGCGATTTTAGAGTTACCGGGCGTTGTCAGTGTTGCGATCTCTAAAAATCACGATGCAAAAAATCACGAAATATTCGGTGATACATTTGAAGTTCTAGCAGGTAAAGAATCGATCACAGAGTCGATGGGAGATATTCACTATACCTTAAACCCGAAAGCGTTTTATCAACTGAATCCTAAAGCAGCTTATGCAATGTATCAGTACATTGCAACGCTCTTTGATAATCACGATCAAACATTATTGGATCTATATACAGGTAGTGGTGCTATGGCACTGTATTTTGCCGACAAGTTTAAACAAGTCTATGGCATCGATAATGCCATAGCGAGCATTCAAAGTGCGAATGAAAATAAAAAAATCAATCAGATAGATCACGTTCATTTTTACCATGGTGATGCGTATACTGCCTTAAAGGAGCTTTATCGTCAAAAAAAATCTGTCGACGTCTGTGTCTTTGATCCTCCACGCACTGGACTTGATACGCAGTTGATGGATTTATTGATGCGAAAACCCATCAAGAAATTAATCTATGTTTCGTGTAATCCAAGTACTCTTGCTAAGAACATAAAGGACTTAAGCCGAAAATACGATGTTAAGTCAGTAATGCCATTCGATATGTTTCCACAGACAAGTCACGTTGAGTCTATCGTATTGCTTTCATTAAAAACGGCACAACAAAGGTATTTATAAATAGCAATCAAAGCTGATTTACCTTGTTAATAATATTGATATAATGTACATAAATCACTTTTAAATAATGTACATCATCCTATATGATTAGATATAATCGATTCAAAAAAACAAGCGGCGTCCTTTAAGTACGATATCAAATTTTTTTAAATGTATTGATATTCTCCAGATAATGGTATATAATAAAATTAAGTGGAGGAGATAATATGATTGTTACAACTTTAGATCTTAAAGAAAAGTATAAAAACTATACTGATGTTAATGGAAAAATTAAAAGAGATATTGATAAAGGCATCTTTTTTCCACTTGTAAGAGGTGTTTACGAAACGAATAGCGACACCGATGGATACTTACTTGCTTCATATATTTATGGACCATCATATCTATCTTTTGAATATGCACTTTCATTCCACAATATTATTCCTGAAAGAGTAGTTGTTTATACGAATGCTACATTTAATAAAAGAAAAAGCAAATCCTATCAAAATCATTTCGGTCTCTTTACCTACAGGGATATACCAAAAGAAGCTTTTCCATTTATGGTTAAAGTATATGAAGAAGATAGTTATGCATACTTCATAGCTAGTCCTGAAAAAGCATTATGTGATTTACTTTATATAAAAAAACCAGTTTTAAGTATTAAAGAGTTGATAAAGGTATTATTTATAGATCTTCGAATAAACAAAGATGTGTTTGATCAATTAAACTTTCAAGATATCCTATTTTTATCTAGTAAGTATATATCCAACAATGTTAAGTATTTAAAAAAGTATATTGAAAGTGAGTACATCAAATGACGATTAT
The DNA here is from genome assembly GCA_007117885.1 of Candidatus Izemoplasma sp. Lineage (GTDB taxonomy): Bacteria > Bacillota_I > Bacilli_A > Izemoplasmatales > Izemoplasmataceae > CSBR16-104. The sequence continues at coordinate 194 of SKFS01000143.1, read as the reverse complement.
TCAACAAATGATTAATAAGTATAATCCAATAACATTAGAAGATAAAAAGAATGCAATCAAAGAAGTTTTACAAGAAGTGGTTTTGGCAGGGCTTTCGAAAACTGACTTTTTTTCACAAGCTGCTTTTTATGGCGGAACTGCTCTAAGAATATTTTATGGGATGAATCGGTTTAGTGAAGATTTAGATTTCTCAT
>SKFS01000108.1 GCA_007117885.1 Candidatus Izemoplasma sp. | reverse complement strand
TACAAACTGTTTAGAGACAGTTGCTTCAGCAACTGGAGTTAAACGCCTCGCTAAGCATTTTATCGAAAACACGAACCTTGATTCACCATTAAGGAATAATGCCTATATTAGTGCTAAAGCTGTTTTTAGCTATGCCGAAGCGGGCGATGAGCTTAGTCTAATGGTCATCGACACGGTGAGTGAACAACTCGCTTTAGCCTGTCAGGTGTTGTCGTTAGTGACCAATCCTGAAGCGTTTATCTTTGGCGGTGGACTCGCCAATGCGGGAGCGTTTTTAATTGATAGAATCGCCGCAAAGTTTAAAGCGATGGCATTTCCTGCCGTGAAAACGACACAGTTTTATCAAGCATCCTTAGGCAATGATGCAGGCATTTATGGGGCTTACCAGGCGGTGATGCATCATGGTTAAAGCCATCATTAATGAGTTTGCTGAAAACACATATATTCTCTCAGAAAACAAGCAAGCGTATATTATTGATCCGGGTTCTAACTATCAAGCGATGCACGACTATATCGAAGAGCATAACTTAGAAGTATTAGGTGTCTTGCTGACGCACGGTCACTACGATCATATTTGTGGCTTAAACGACTTACTTGAAGCGTTTGATGCCCCTATCTATATCCATGAACTTGAGCGCGATTTCTTGTTTGATCCTTCGCTTAATTTGTCTAATTTTATGGCCTCACGGTTTAAAATAAAAGATAAACATCGCGTGCAAGCGATCGATGATACGCATAGTTTTAACTTAGGAGACGATGTAATTACTGTCATCGTCACGCCGGGTCATACTCGAGGAGGACTGAGTTTTTATTATAAAGCAATGCTTTTTACTGGCGATGCGCTCTTTAAGGAAAACATTGGTCGTACTGATTTACCCACCGGTGACCAAACGGTTTTAGAAGCGTCAATTAAGAAAATCTATGCGACATTCCCTGATAATACTGTGGTTTATCCAGGGCATGGACCCTTTACAACGCTTGCCCATGAGAAAAACTTCAACCCATTTATTCGAGCCACTTAGTGGCTTTTTTTATGAATTTTGATTATTTAGCACTCATCTCTTGACAGTGCTAACTGAATGGTTTATAATACCTTTAGCACAGAATAATGGAGAGTGCTAATCGAGGTGAGAATATGCTTACAAATAGACAAAATCTAGTGTTAAAACTAATTGTTGAGTCGTTTGTAAAGACCGCTGAACCTGTCGGTTCAAGAACGCTTTCGAAGTTGCTTGATTTCTCTAGCGCAACGATACGTAATGACATGGCAGACTTAGAAGAACTCGGCTATATTGAAAAAACGCATTCATCTAGTGGCCGGGTACCCAGTGAAAAAGGCTATCACTATTATGTAGAGGAATTAATGCAAGAAACCACGGATTTTGATATTGATTTAACTTTGATTGACGAGGTTTTCTCAAATCAAAATATGCCTCGAGACGATGCCATTGAACAAGCGATGAACTTACTCAGCCAATTAACAAACTACACAACCATCGCACTCGGCCCGAGTGCTCGAAACTCAAAAGTGAAAAAGATTGAGCTTGTACCCGTTACAAACACGATGAGTGTTTTACTAGTCATTACCAATCTTGGCCATGTTGAGAGTAAGCATGTCAATCTTCCAGATGGCACCGACGCGGAAGAACTCACCCGGATTATGGAAATCTTTAATGAAATACTTTACGATGTGCCGATCGCTCAAGTGAGTGAGAAGCTCCATTATGAAATCAATCAGGAAAAAATCAAAGATTTACTGTCGTACAACCGACGGATTATTGAAGCTTTTCTTGAAGCATTCACCCGTTTTGCGCAAAGTAAGTTTTACTTAACCGGCCAAAGCAATATGCTTTATCAACCGGAGTTTAGTGATTTAGAGCGCGTTCGAGAACTGATGAACTTCTTTGAGAAAAACGATATTTTAAAACTGATTGATCATAGTGATTCAACTGGTTTAACCGTTCGTATCGGTCGTGAAAACCAAGTCACGGCGATGCAAAATTGTTCTGTGGTTATGGTTCCCTACGCCTTAAATGAAGAAGAAAAAGGCACCATTGCAGTGGTTGGACCGACGCGTATGGAATACCAAAAAGTTATTCCTTTACTTAAATATTTAGCGGCACACATGTCAAAACTTTACAAGAAATAGGAGGCGTTTATGGCTAAGAAAGCAGTTAAAAAAGACGAGGAAAAAGAAACGCAAGCACCAGAAGAAATCATTGAAGAAACTGAAGTGGAAGAGGATGTTCATCCTTTAGAAGCAGAAAATCAAGCGTTAAAAGAAGAAATCGAGAGTTTAAAAGACCGACTCTTAAGAAATCAAGCCGAATTACAAAACTTTAAACGACGGATGAATGAAGAACGCATTAAAGATCGGAAGTTTGCGCTTTCTGAACTGGTTCAATCTTTATTGAGTCCGTTGGATAATTTTGAGATTGGTTTACAAAATGAAGTCAATAAAGGCAAACTTAAGCCTGAGTTTAAAGGTTTTGAAATGATCCGACGCGATTTTATGGAACGCTTAGAAAGTGAAGGATTAAAAGAAGTTGAGGCATTAAATCAACCCTTTGACCCGAATTATCATCAAGCGGTGATGACGGAAAAAGTTGAAGGCGTTGAACCCAATACAGTGATCGAAGTGTATCAAAAAGGATACGTATTCAAAGACCGCTTACTCCGACCTGCGATGGTTAAGGTAAGCGAATAATTCAAAAGGAGATGAAATTATGGGAAAAATGATAGGTATTGATTTAGGCACGACAAACTCATGTGTAGCGATTATGGAAGGTGGCGAACCTAAAGTTATCGCGAATCCTGAAGGTGGACGGACAACGCCAAGTGTTGTGGCGTTTAAAGATGGTGAAATACAAGTCGGTGAAGTCGCGAAACGACAAATCGTTACGAACCCTCAAACGGTGACATCGATTAAACGTAAGATGGGCACAACTGAAAAAGTCGAGGCCAATGGAAAAACGTATACACCGCAAGAAATTAGTGCGATGATTTTACAAAACCTTAAAGCCACGGCAGAGAGTTATTTAGGGGAAAAAGTGACCGAAGCGGTCATTACAGTTCCGGCGTATTTTAACGATGCCGAACGTCAAGCGACCAAAGATGCTGGAAAAATTGCTGGTTTAGAAGTAAAGCGTATTATTAATGAGCCTACGGCGGCAGCGCTTGCGTATGGGATTGATAAAACCGATAAGAGTCAAACGATTTTAGTTTATGACTTAGGCGGAGGGACGTTTGACGTCTCAATTTTAGAGCTTGCGGAAGGCACCTTTGAAGTTATTTCAACTTCGGGCGATAACCGTTTAGGAGGCGACGATTTTGACGATCGGATTATCGATTATATAGTCGCCGAGTTTAAAAAAGAAAACGGGGTTGATTTACGCAACGACAAGATGGCTTTACAGCGCGTCCGCGACGCCGCTGAAAAAGCGAAAAAAGATTTATCCGGTGTCAGTAAAACATCGATTTCTTTACCGTATATTACGGTCGGTTCAAGCGGTCCGTTGCATTTAGATTTAACGTTAACGCGGGCGAAGTTTAATGAGCTTACGAGCGATTTAGTTGAAAAAACGATGGGTCCTGTGCGCCGCGCACTCAAAGACTCTGGTTTAACAAAAAATGATTTACATCAAGTCTTGCTTGTCGGGGGTTCAACGCGGATTCCTGCGGTCCAAGAAGCGATTCGCAGTGAACTTGGCAAAGAGCCAAATAAAGGCGTCAATCCTGACGAAGTTGTTGCGATGGGTGCCGCCATTCAAGCCGGTGTTTTAGCGGGCGATGTTAAGGATGTCTTATTGCTCGATGTCACCCCGTTATCGCTTGGTATTGAAACACTCGGTAGCGTCTTTACTAAACTTATCGAACGTAATACGACGATTCCGACGAGTAAATCACAAGTTTTCTCTACCGCTGCCGATAATCAACCTGCTGTTGATATTCATGTTTTACAAGGTGAGCGTCCGATGGCCAACCAAAACAAAACACTCGGTCGCTTCCAGCTGACAGATATTCCGCCAGCACCGCGTGGCATGCCACAAATTGAAGTGAGTTTTGACATCGATGCCAATGGTATTGTGAACGTAAGTGCTAAAGATTTAGGTACCGGTAAAAGTCAAAAAATTACGATTAAAAACAACGAAGGTTTAACTGAAGAAGAAATCAATCGATTAGTTAAAGAAGCGGAAGAAAACGCTGAGAAAGATAAGAAATTAAAAGAGGAAGCGGAGATTAAAAACGAAGCGGATCAAATGATTTTTGCGACCAACAAAGCACTTAAAGATCTTGGTGATCAAGTGTCTGATACTGAGAAAAAAGAAGCCGAAGAAAAAGTGAAAGAGCTTGAAAAAGCGCTAAAAGATAATGACTTAGACGCGATTAAATCTAAAAAAGAAGAACTTGAAAAAGTAGCCCAAGGATTAAGCGCTAAAGTTTACGAAAAAATGCAAAAAGAACAACAAGCTGATCCTACCAATGGTCCGGATCCTGATGCAAAAACTGAAGACGATGACGACGATGTAATCGACGCGGATTACGAAGAAGTAAACTAACTATGGGTTGAAGCAGCTTGGCTGCTTCAACGCCTTTAAAACGAGGTGAATTATGAGTAAACGCGATTACTATGAAGTGTTAGGCATCGAGAAAAACGCATCGGATACCGAAATCAAATCCGCGTATCGAAAACTCGCTCGAAAATACCATCCTGATGTGAATAAAGAAGCGGATGCTGAAACGAAGTTCAAGGAAGTTCAAGAAGCCTACGAAGTCTTAAGCAATGCGCAAAAGCGGAGTCAATACGACCGTTTTGGTCACCAAGCAAACCAAGGAGGCTTTGGTGGGGCAGAAGGCTTTGGTGGGTTTGACTTTGACATAAATGATATCTTTTCATCGTTTTTTGGCGGTGGCCAAAAACGTGGCGCATCGCAAAATGCCCCACGAAAAGGACAAGACATTCATAAACGCATGCGGGTTTCCTTTAAAGATGCAGTGCATGGCGCAAAGAAGACAATTCGGACAATGGTTTATGAAGAGTGCAGCAGCTGTCATGGCAGCGGTGCCTACTCAAAAAACGATATTAATACGTGCCCTCGCTGTAACGGCTCAGGGGCCGTAACGGTCGACCAACAAACGCTCTTTGGTAGAACCCGGACGCAAACGACATGTCCCCAGTGTGAAGGTTCAGGAAAAATCGTTTCGAAAAAATGCGATAGTTGTCATGGCGATGGCGTCGTAGGCAAAGAAAAAACTGTCAGTGTCAATATTCCTGAAGGCGTCGATTCAAACAATCAACTACGGATGCCAGGCTTTGGCCACAAAGGCATCAATGGGGGTCCTCCCGGGGATTTATACATCGTCTTTGAAGTTGAAGAAGACCCACTTTACGAACGGCATGGTGACGATTTAGTCGTTGAGATTCCGATTACCGTCGCCCAAGCAGCCTTAGGGGATGAGATTATTGTCCCAACTCCGTATGGTGATGTAAAACTGAAGATTCCTGCCGGAACACAATCGCATAAAACGTTCCGATTACGCGGTAAGGGCATGACCAACATTCGCAGTAAACGGAAAGGCGATGAGCACGTGATTATTCGTGTGGTTACGCCAACCAAGCTTTCAAAAAAACAGCAACAGCTGTTCGAACAACTCGCGAAAACTGATCTTACGAGTGAAGAGACAGTCTGGGAAAAAATTAAGAGTAAATTTAAGCAATGAAAAAGGGTTCGCCCTTTTTCTTTGCTTTATGGCGAACTTTTGATACACTATTTTTAGGTGATGATTATGCAACGATACTTTATTAAAGAACGCATTACGGATGAAATCACCATTCGTGATGCCAATCAAGTCCACCATATTCGTAACGTCATGCGTCGTCAAAAAGGCGATCAAGCCGTGGTATGTGATGATCAAGGCCATTGTTTTTATATGAAGATTGAGCGCATTGAATCGGACAGTGTGGTTTTTTCTAAAGGCCAAGCGTTGCCTAAACTCAATCGCAAGTTTCATGTCACGTTGGCGCAATCGCTCATTCGTAAAGATCATTTTGAGCTCGCCTGTCAAAAAGCGACGGAACTTGGTGTCGATACGATTATTCCAATTGAAACTGAGCGAACGATTATAAAGTTAAAAGACCCTCAAGTCGAAAAAAAACTGACGCGTTGGCAAGCCATCGCCCAAGAAGCGAGTGAACAATCCCAGCGCAACACGGTCTCTAAAATCGCGCCCTTAATGCATTTAAGCGCGCTTGATTTTAGTCTTTATGATACCGTGTTAATCGCCTATGAAAACGAGAAAACGGTCACACTAAAAACGGCTTTAAGCGTTGTAAATAAAGACAGTAAACTGCTTTTAATTGTCGGTCCTGAAGGCGGTTTTACGGCCGCAGAAATCGCGTTTTTAGAACGCCACGGTGCCCAAACGGTTTCACTAGGACCACGGATTTTACGTAGTGAAACTGCGGCGATTTATTTGCTTTGTGCGCTCAGTTATGAACTGGAGATGAATCGGTCATGAAGATTGCCTTTCATACGTTAGGATGTAAAGTCAACAGTTATGAAACTGAAGCGTTAGAGCGACTGTTTACGTCGCGTGGTTATACCGTTGTTAACGCGAAAGAGCTGGCAGATATCTATGTGATTAATACGTGTACCGTCACCAATACCGCCGATCAAAAAAGCCGTAAAGCAATTCGTCAAGCGATTAAGCGAAACCCCGATGCGATTGTGGCAGTCATTGGGTGTTATAGTCAAGTGTCCAGTGAAGACGTCGCCGCCATTGAGGGCGTCGACATTATTATGGGAACCTCAGAGCGAGAACGCTTAGTAGAACGTGTTGAAGGATTTATGCGTGAACGTAAACGCATTTTAGCGATTAAAGAGATGACGCGCTATAAACAGTTTGATGCGTTAAACGTCACGAGCTTTTCGGAAAATACTCGGGCGTTTGTTAAAATCCAAGATGGCTGCAATCAATACTGTAGTTTTTGCATTATACCGTATGCGCGGGGTCCGGTTCGTAGTCGCCCTAAAGAAGCCATTATCGCTGAAGCAAAAACCCTTCTAAGCAATGGCTATAAAGAAATCGTCTTAACAGGAATTCATACCGGTGGCTATGGCAGTGACTTAAAGGAAGTCAGTTTTTATGATTTACTCAAAGAACTTAGTGAGCTTGACGGCTTAAAACGTTTGCGTGTTTCTTCCATTGAAATCAACCAACTCAGTGAAGAAATCATTACCTTAATGGCAAAGAACCCGGTTTTTGCCCGGCATCTACACATCCCTTTACAATCCGGCTCTGATGCAATTTTACGAAAAATGAAACGTCGTTACACCCTTGCAGAGTATCGCGCAAAAATCGCCGCCATTCGCCAGGCGATTCCGAGCATTGCGATTACCACCGATATTATTGTCGGTTTTCCTGGGGAAACCGACGACGACTTTAATGCGATAAAGGCGACACTTAGCGCCTGTGCTTTTAGTGAACTGCACGTGTTTCCTTATTCGAAAAGAAGTGGCACCTTGGCCGCACAGAGTAAAGACCAGGTTCATGGTACCATAAAATCGTACCGCGTGAATGAGTTACTACAATTAAACGAAACCCTCGCAAATCGTTACATTGAAACCTTGAAAGCCTCGACAGAAAGCGTTTTGTTTGAGCGGTGTGATGGCGAAAGCTGTCGTGGTCATAGTTCGCATTATGTGACGTATAAAGTCTATACCGATCAAGATTTAGTCAACCAAATTCACCCTGTGAAGGTGGTAAAAG
>SKFS01000073.1 GCA_007117885.1 Candidatus Izemoplasma sp. | reverse complement strand
CTTTAGTTTAAAAAAAGAAAAGTTGGTTCAACGGAACCAACTAAGTTTGATATTTTTTAAATAATCCTTTAAATGTAGCCAAAGCACCTAGTGATAACCAAAGTGTCAGTATGAAGTAGCGTACACTATCTAAAACGACATTCATCATTTCATTCGCTTCACTATAAGGTAGCACAACTTTTAACCCTTCTTGTAAAACCAGTGCCACAATCAGACCAATCCCATACTTCAACCCTTGAATGAACCACGGCGCACGTTCACTGTATCCGACGTACTTTACCTCAATAACATGACCAACCGTCAAGCCAAGCACAGAACCAAAGGCGATGTAGAGATTTCTAAATGATTCAGGCGCTATCTCCATCGCTCCATGAGCGAAACCAAAGACGAGCATATAAATAAGCAAAATCGCTAAACCGATCGAAACAACACGCCCATACGAAAACTTGATTTTAGGAGTAAAATAGCGAATACCATAATAGACCATTGCTGCAAGGATAAAGCCGGCAATCACATCACTGAGATAATGCTGACCTAAATAAACCCTTGAAAGCATTACTAAACCAGCCATCGTAAAAAATAAAGGAGTCATCCATTTTTTGATGCCACCAAAGCGCTCATTTAACACAAAGGCCGTTACTCCCGCGTTAGATGCATGAGCACTCGGCATCGCATAACCATAAGTTTCTTCACCGATTGATGTGGCCTCGCCCCCTGCCGCAAACGGACGGGGTCTTCGAATAAAGTTCTTCAAAACATCATTGATGCCTAACGTAAATAAGAAAATCGTCATAAAGCGATAGCCAAATCGCTTATCATAAAGCCAAAAGAGTAGCGTTCCAATGACTAAAAAGACTAAGTCTCCACCAAATTCTGTAATGAACCCAAAAAAAGCATCTAACCCTGTACTTCTTAAACTTTGAAACCATTCAACCATTGCTAAATCCATCGTAATCGACTCCAAATTTAGTGTAAAAAAATAACCTTCGCCAGAAGGTTATTATAAATCCAATGCTTCCCGCAAATCTTCGATGTCTTGAACTAAGTACTTAGGTCTACCTGCACCTAATACTTTATAATCGTCATAGCCCCATGTCGCCGCAGCAATCGGAACACGGATTTTTTTACAAGCATCAATATCCCGACGTTCATCGCCCACATAAAGCGTTTCTGATTTATTGACTTTGTAAGTGCGAATAACACTGCTTAGACGTGTCTGTTTATTAAAAAACGCCGCACCGCCAACGACTTTATCAAAAATCTCAAAGTCGTGATGCTTTAAAAACTTACGAATCAAACTCGGATTATTCGATGATAAAATGACACATTTTGTGCCACGGGCATTCAGTGCTTCAACAACCTCTCTCATTCCCTCAAATAATGGTGCCTCAGAAATAAGTTCTTTATAGATAGGCATAACCTCTTGAATAAACTTCGGCAATTGATAAAACGGCACTCTAAACGCCTTGAAAAGATCGAAAGGTGATAACTTCCGAATTCTTTCCTTATCTTTTTCAGATAGTTTAGTGACCGTATAACTACCTTCAAGACGTTGATAGACTAAATCTAAGATATTGTATGTATCCGCTAAAACACCATCAAAGTTGAAAACTACTAATTTATACATACCTTCACTCCTCTCTTACTTTTATACTAAACTGTTTTGCAAAAAAATACTATAAAAAAGCCCCCAAAATTTCAACTGAGGAACACAACAGAAACATCCGTAGATTGTTATCCCCATATTTAACTAGCTATATTATATCAAAAAAAACCATTTCACCACAAAAAAATAAAAACTATCCTCGATTTTTTTACCATTTATTACATTCTAGAGCAATCCTTGCATTTATCCGGTTGAGTTTGTTATAATGGATTTGTATCGTATGCATTAACCGAATAAGGGGGTGTTTATGGATATAAATATTGGGATTAGTTAACATAGCACCGTTTCAACGTACTCTTTTTGCGTTGATTTTTCATTTAGTTACACCACCAATTAGTTTTGGTGAAATTATAGAAAAAAAGGAGGAATGGTGTAAAACACCTAAAAGAACATGAGGAAATATGTAAAAGTACTTAGTTTCATTTTATTCTTAACACTGATTTTCTCACTTGCAGCATGTGAAGGCACGGAAGGTCCAACCGGTCCAGCCGGTCCTGCGGGTCCAACCGGAGCCGAAGGTCCACAAGGTCCAACCGGAGCTGAAGGTCCACAAGGTCCAGCCGGTCCAGTCGGCCCAACCGGTCCACAAGGTCCAGCCGGTCCTGCGGGTCCAACCGGCCCACAAGGTCCAACCGGTCCTGAAGGTCCAGCGGGTCAAGATGGCGCCGATGGCGCGACACCGTATATCGGTGAAAATGGAAACTGGTGGATTGGTGATATTGATACTGAAATCCCAGCAACCGGCCCACAAGGGTCACAAGGGAATACCGGTCTTCCAGGTCAGCCTGGGTCACCGGGTCAACCAGGACCTGCAGGTTTGAGCGCTTTTGAGTTATATGTTTCTTATAACCCAGGCTACCTCAAAACTGAAGGAGAATGGTTAAATGACTTAGTGGCAGGGCGATTAAGCAGTACTGACTTCTATGATGTTATGACTGAAGCAGACTTGATTGCCGCTATCGCTGATCCATCGATTGAAGGTATCTTCTTACAGGCCGATATCGAGCTAACGGCAGAACTCCTTGTCGATCGCATTGTCAACTTTGATTTCAATGAATACACATTGGAAGGCGATATGCGTATTGACACGTTAGAAACTGGCGACATGGAGTTAATGAACGGTACCCTCGATGGTGATTTAACGATTGATGCCGCAAACATGACATTAACTACCGACATTACGATTACTGGCGACACATTTATTTACGCAATTAGCCCAAATACTTACTTCACCTTTGGTATTCATATCGGTGGTATTTACTTTATGGGTAGTGGGCATATTAGTACAGATGGAAATGCGACGACTGTCGATATTTTCATTGAAACCGCTGAACCTGTTCGTGTATCTGGACAATCAAATACGATTACGATTAACGAAGAGGATGCTGATGTTGACGTAGCCGCTATCGTTCAAGCGATCAACGTTAATCTATCAGCAACGATTCGGACAACAGGCTCTGCGAGTGTGAACGAACTCAACGCTTTAGCAAGTAGTATTATCACCTTGCTTCAAGATTCCGGAACGCTAATTGGTTCAACGTCAGGGACGGTCAATACAACCCTATTCTATATTATTACTGTTGAGCCAACACCCGCGGATGCAACCGTCTCAATGGTAGACGGAATGACGATTGGTATTGAGCCGTTTGCACCGAATCAATTCCGCGTTTCTGAAACAACAGCCTTTGACGTTATAGTAGTTAAAGAAGGCTACAACACAGAAATCCTATCAAACACACCACCAGTAGCTAATCAAACGATTCAAGTGTCACTGACGAGCAATATTGTTTCTGTCGAAGAGTTTGATGCACTTAATGTCTATTGGGGGACCGCATTTGGTGCCTTAGATTTACCGGAGACCGCGCTTGTTGAACTGGCGAACGGTCAAACTATCGCCCTTGATATTAACTGGCTATTATCAGGTTATGACTCAATGGTACCCGGTACGTATACACTTGTTGGTACGTTAGATCTAGGGACAACAATCGCCGTTAATCCAGATGATTTAGAAGCTGAAATTGATGTGATAGTTGCTGAACTTGAAGATTTAACGGCTGAGATACATGCATTTAACTTTGATAACGAAATTACGATTGAGTTTAATCAACCAACTCGTTTCGATGGGACACTCCTCGGTGATTTATCCATTACGAATAAGCTTGATTTTATCAAGTCCTTACTTGTACTAACAGCTGGCGAAGAGCTGTATATCGAAACGTATTTTAACCCCGCTAACATTCAAATTTTCATTACTGAAACCGCGATTACGATCGTCTTTAACGATGATGTGATTAATCCTGTGTTCTTTGCAAATGAAGAATACACCTACGATGAGCTCCGTTTTGACTTAATTGTTAATACGAGTATCTTTACCCGTATCGACGGGGCAGCCCTCGTGACAGACCTTGATGATGCGAAGATTCTCTTTGCACTCGACGAAGGCGCCGTGACAACTACATTTAAGTCCTTTGAACAATGGGAAGCCTCACGTATTGCGAGAGTTGAAGGCTACATTATTGCCATTGGTGATATTTTAGACCTCGTATGGACAGATGAGCCTGTCGTTCAAAAAGCACGTGCTGAGTATGATGCTTTAGCAGGAAGCGCTGCCGATCAGAGCTTAGTTGACGCTGGTCTTGTCGCTCATCTCGAAGCTGCAGAACTTCAAATTGAGTTCCTTAAAACACTCAGCTCAGAATATGAATTTATCGTTGAAGAACCAGAAAATGGTGTCTATCCACTGTTTGACTTTGATTATGAAGTGACCTTACAAACAGCGGTACTTAATTATCTTGGCTATGATTCAGTGCGCTTCAACGTTACCGTCGACGGTCCTGGTGCCGTAACCATCTTTGGTTTAGAAAATGACACTTGGATTGACATTACAAATTCAGGTTATTGGGGACCTGTTGATGGATTCTTACTTCCTGCAGATTATGAAGCGACCACAGAATTCAGACTTACTTTTGCTGAACCAGGAACGTATACATTTACACTTGAACTTTATGATTTAGAAGCCGACGAAGTGGTCCTTACTGAAATCATTACGATTACCGTGGATGAGTTCATGACACTCGCTGAAGCAAAAGCCCTTCCTTCAGGTTCAGATGTTTACACACAAGGCATCGTAACAAACATCATTTATAGTTTCCAAACAGGCGTAAATGGTGGACCAGAAGTGTTTGGTCTACTTATCTTGTTTGATGGTGAAGAATACATTTTATACCAAGGCATTTTCCTAGATGACCTTGAAGTTGGCGATGCCTATGCTGTTTACGGTTCGGTCTATGGTCCATTTGAGGATGATACAGATTCGTATGTGATTGAGTTCATTGATCAACTACCGATTGAAACAGCCTTAAATATTGATGCTCCTGATTCAATTGTATTAAATGGGCGTCAACTCGAAAGAGAAACATTAGAGTCGATAATTTATCGAACAGTAACGATAGAAGACTTACTATTCTATGATTACGAGGTAAATGGATCAGAATTAACCATTACTTTAGTTTATGTAACAGAACACGGTCCAATGCCTGTTTATGTACTTATCATTGAAGAGATGATAAATGATTGGGCAGACTTTATAACGCTTCTTGATGGATTAGAGCAATTTGAGGGCATTATGCTTGAAAATGTTGTTCAAATACCGCTTTATGAAGAAGACGTTGATTGGCCATATAGCGACACAGAGTTGCCGTATGTTCAAGGGTATATTTTAGGCGATACTAGCAAGTTTGTGGTGACGCCGATTTCTTTAGAAGAACTCGCGTTATATTTAAGCCTAAGCTACCCAACACCGCCGCTAGAAATTCAACCGATTGAGATGGATGAAGATCAAATTCCTGTGGCTTTCAATTTTGGTGAGACCGTTGAATTTGGTGGTTTAGAGTTCGAGTTTGAACTTGAATCATCGAATGAGTTAGTAATTGCTACTGACGGTTCAATCACTCGCCCAGCATTAGGTGAAGACAACGTTGTCGTCACCGTGACTGTTTTAGGCTATGTTGGCGAAGAACTTGTCTATCAATCCACCGCAGACATTTTAGTTATTGCTGTTGGTTATTACTTAACACAAACCATTGACAATGCATTAGCTTACGAGTACGATCCAGCCTATAACTATGTCGGCGATATCACCATTGAAGACTTTGTCTATACTGGAACTTATACCACTGCACAAATTGCTGCAAGTGAACCGATTTTCGACATGGCAAGATATTTTGGTGCCTTGTATCGCGTTGAAGGTTCAACACTTGTCGGTATAGAGTTTGAAGGCGATCTTTATACATGGGATGAAGCCGGCACCCTTATCGGTTCAAACTGGAAGCATAATGGGACAACACTCATGTCAGCCATCGCTAACTTCTATGACGCAAACCCAGTGGCTCCAGTTATTGTTACCCTTATCGATGATAATGGGGATGAACTTGATTTAACCTTTATATTAGATATCAACTTACTCGTTTCTGAGTATGAGTTTGAGGTTGAAGTTGTAACTGATCCAGTAATTGCTGGAGAAGAAGCGTTAATTGAAGTAACGTTTAGAACCGAAGAACTCTTAGATCTTGGATACGAGAACGTTCGCTTTAAGTTTAATGTTACCGGACCTGGTGACGCGATGTTTGAAGCTTTTGATTCATTAGGAAACCCATACCTTGCTACTAACAGTGGCTACTGGGGACCAAGCACTGGCTTTGATATTCCTGCACAATACGATGCGACAACCGATTGGTTCGTGACGTTTACTGAAGGCGGTACATATTCATACACCATTCAGTTAATTGATGCATCAACTGAAGAAGTCTTTATGACGTATACAGGGACTATTGAGGTTGATGATTATTCTACTTATGAATTTACTTATGATATTAGTGGCATTGACTTTACGGCCGGAACGCCTTTTGAAGTTCCTGTTACCATTAACCCAGATGAGTTAGGCACTCTCGGTTACGAGTCAGTACGATTTGTCATCGAAGTGGATGGCGACCCGTTCCATATTTGGGCAACCGATTCTGAACTGAACACGTACGATGTTGCGCAATTAGGATTCTGGGGACCCCCATCAGGCTTCCCGATTGACAATGATTATACCGCCACAACAAACTTTACATTGTTCTTCTACGAAGCTGGCAGTTATGATATTACCTTTAAACTGATAGACTTAAATGATCGTGACGCAGTAATCGTTGAAGACACAGTAACAATTACTGTAACAAGCGAACTGTTGACCACCACAGCCATCTACGCTTTAGATGATGGTGTTGATGTTTCAGGTGTGTTCCAAGTTCAAGAGATTTACTACAACACTTTAATCGTTGTTGATGAACACCGTGGTATCTCAATATTCTTACCAGGCTCTTATGTCAACTATGAAATCGGTGACATTATCTATGTTGAGGGTGAGAGAGGTAGTTTTATGGGTATGATTCAAATTAGCTCAGCAACCGTGACTAACATTAGCGACTACGCACCGCTTAGTGCTGTTGTGGTCACCCCAATGGACATTACAAGCTTAGAATTTGACAATGATACAATCATGCTGCCAACACAAAACTATCCGATTACCCTTGCTGAAGCAATTATTGTTAGTTTAAGCACCGATGGTAATGATAACTTAATAGGTTCATTCTATGACCCAACAACAGGTTATGTTATTCCAATGCGCTTAGACTCACGTACAGAAGGATCCGATGATTTCATAAGTACCTTTATGGCAACGTATGACGTCGGTGATGTAGTCATTATCGATGGCGTCATTATGGGTTGGTTTGATGGAGCACGATTAGTACCAACAAGCATGGCTCAGTTTACAGCTACAACGCTTTCTGAATCGAATCTTGAAGCTCATATGACACGAGAACTTGATCCAGGTGACGAAGTTGCAACAGACATCATTCTACCGACAGAATATACAATTGCTGGAATTACGGTAGATATCGAATGGGATTCAAGTGACGAAACGGTTATTGCAACAGACGGTACGGTAACTCGTCCTGCAGAAGGTCAACCTGATGTAGAAGTTACGTTAACAGCTGCAGTAACAAATCTTGATGGTATTGACTTTACAATTACAGTAGTAGTCACAGTACTTGCAGAAGTTGATGGTCCAACATATACTGAACTTTACTATACTGGATTTGAAGATGCAACTGCTAAAGGAAGTTACGCT
>SKFS01000084.1 GCA_007117885.1 Candidatus Izemoplasma sp. | reverse complement strand
TAAAAATGCAAAATTTACTTGACACTGCTCACGATGGAAAGGTCATTAGGGAAGGTGTTAAAACCGCGATTATCGGGCGTCCTAACGTAGGAAAATCTAGTCTCTTAAACGCCTTGTTAGGGGAAGAAAAAGCCATTGTTACAGAGGTGCAAGGAACCACTAGAGATACGGTTGAAGGGTCGATTATAATGGGGGGTATAGTTTTGCACTTAATCGACACTGCCGGCATTCGAGAATCCCATGATATTGTCGAACGAATCGGTATTGATAAAGCAAAAAATGTTATTCAGGAAGCTGAACTGATTTTATTTGTCCTAAATAATAACGAACCCTTGACACAGGATGACTTGAAACTATTAGAACTGACGCATAAAAAGAAACGAATTATTATTATAAACAAAATAGATCTTGAGAGTAAAATCAATCGTCGTTTTGAAAATAGTGTTTCTATTAGTGCACTCAACAAAACAAACTTACGACTTTTAGAATCGAAAATTAAGGATTTACTGCTTTCGGGCTCAATTAATTTAGATGATCAAGTATATCTATCAAACAGTCGCCATATTGCTAAAATTTCGCTAGCGAGAAATTTCTTAAATGAGGCATTAACCACTGCGCGAAAATCTATGCCTGTTGACATGATTGAAATTGACTTAAAAAATGCTTGGGATGCTTTGGGTGAAATCATCGGTGAGACAAAATCAACCACACTTCTCGATGAACTTTTTTCAAAATTTTGCTTAGGAAAGTAAAAGAAAACACCTTAACCAGTGTTTTCTTTTATGTCTACTCTTTCGTTTTTAGCTAATGTTCCACGTGGAACATATCAATAATCTTCATCAAAATGATGTTTTTTCCCTTGGGATGTCCAGCCTAAAATATTATCCAAGTTTACATTATCTGCAGCGCGAAAAATCGACTTATCAATATCTGGATGCTCTTTTTTTAGCCTGGCGATAATCGCTTTAACCTCTTTACGTTTTGACGCAACCTCTCCAGCAGCAACATCACATCCACAGTCGATGGGTACGACCTTGTTGTACTTCATTATATTATTAACCGCGTTCTCACGAATAAAATACATAGGGCGTATCAACTCTAATCCCTGATAGTTTGTCGACTTTAGTTTAGGTAACATGGTTTTAAAACTGCCGCTATAGAACAAGTTGATTAGCGTCGTCTCAATAACATCGTCATAATGATGGCCTAACGCCAACTTATTGCAGTTATATTTTTCGGCAATACTATAAAGAAACCCTCTACGCATTCTTGCACACATGTAACAGGGGTAGTCTTTAGCTATGTTACTCACCACTTTGAATATATTGTACGGTTCAATCGTATACTCAATGTTTAGTGATGACATAGTCTTTTTTATCCGCCGAACATTTTCTTCAGAATAACCTGGATCCATGACAACACAAACGAAATCAAAATTAACAATTGGGTGTTTCTTTAGTTCTGCAAAAAGCTTAGCAAGCAATAATGAATCCTTCCCACCACTCACAGCAACAAGTATTTTATCGTTGTCTTGAACAAGTGAAAATGTTTTAATTGCTTTGATAAACTTAGACCATATGGGCCCGCGATACGTTTTAATGATACTCCGCTCAAATTCCTTTGCTAAATGATTCATAGTAAACACCTCATTTATTAGTATATATAAAACTCTTCTAGAGACAAAGATATATTAAATAATTAATAATAATTTAATAATTTTTATGAATTATATTGAATTTTTTGCTATTGAGATGTATAATTAATGTATAAAAAGAATATGGAGGTGATTTTATGTCGTTTATTTGGGCCTCAAAAAAGCCTAACGAAGGAATTGCAACGCTATACGAATCAAACATTACATTGAATAAAAGCGCAAGTTCACACTTTGATCACGCTTACAATGTCTTGCTCGGTCTTGATTATGATCAAAAGCGCATTGCCCTTAAACCCATTACTAAACAAGAGTATGAGCGCGGTGCGATTCCTGAAGAGAAGCGCCATAAAATAACTGTTCGACCAAGTTATGCTCGTGTATGCAATAAAAAGTTCATGAAAGAAGTTGCTGAACTCGCCGATTTAGATCTTAATGACAATCAAGCGTATAAGTTTAAAACGCTATGGAGCAAGAAGGACCAAGCTCTAATTATCGACTTGAATCAGCCGTGGGAGGTGTCATAATGGATACGGTATTTATTTTAATTTGGTTTGTTGTCATAATTATTGCTGCTTTCATTGAAATTAACACCATGGATTTGACAAGTGTTTGGTTTAGTATTGGTGCATTGCTCGCGTTTATTTTAGCGATTTTAGGACAACCTATTGGCGTTCAAGTCGTTGCTTTCGTCCTAGTTTCAGTGATTTTGCTCTTCAGTGTCAGACCGATTGCTAAAAACTACTTTAGAACCAATTTAGTGAACACCAATGCGGATCGTCTCGTTGGACGTGTCGCGATATGTACGAAAGAAATCCGTCCTGGAGAAAAAGGCGAAGTTAAAATTGATGGTCAGTATTGGAGTGCAATTACTTCTGGTGATGATTCTGTTCTCGTTGAAGAAAGAGTTGAAATTCTTGCGATTGAAGGGGTCAAACTTATCGTGGTTAAACTATGAATGCAGGGCTTTTTAAACGAAGCTTAGCGTTCTTGATTGACAGCTTTATCTATTTAAGTATTACCTTTTGGATTTTCAACTTTATCGCAGCGCCTGTATATCAGCGTCAGTTCGATGATTTTGATATGCATTGGGATACCTATTTTGAAGTGACCGACAAGGTTGACGAAGAGATGCAAGTCTACCAAGAGCAATACGAGAGCAACCAAATGACCTATGCAGAGCTTCTTGAAAAACGCGCGGCCATCTTCAATCGTTATTACGAAGATCCCCGCTATACAGAAAGTATTGATATTGCACTTGGTTATCGTGACTTTACCATGTTAAGCTCGATTTTGATCTTTATAATGGCGAGTTACACAAGCAGCATTGTTTTTAAAGGACAGACCGTTGGCAGAAAGCTTATCAAGCTTCGTCTTGAGGGCGAAATTAACTGGTTAAGCTTATTATTAAGAGAAGTGTTATGGAAGTATGTTTTTTGGCTGTTAACTTTAGGTATCGGGTTAATGATTGATATCTTAATGGTGTTTTTAAGTACGAATCATTCGGCATTAAGGGATCGTTTTTCTAAAACACGTGTTGTTTTAGATGATGTAACGTATCCATTTTAAATAAAATATAATAGGAGGATTAATTATGCTATTTACACCTGTTTTACTTGTGAGTGCAGGCGCTATTGTTGGTATTATATTACTAATTGCTGTGCTCATTTATGTTGCCACACGTTTTACTATCGTCACCCAAGCAAACCGTTATATTGTTGAACGTTTAGGGGGTTACTACGCAACCTGGGATGTTGGGATTCACTTTCTTGTTCCGTTTATTGATCGTTTAAAGCTTAAAGTAACGATTAAAGAACAAGTCGTGGACTT
This sequence comes from Candidatus Izemoplasma sp., assembly GCA_007117885.1. GTDB lineage: Bacteria > Bacillota_I > Bacilli_A > Izemoplasmatales > Izemoplasmataceae > CSBR16-104. The sequence goes on along the minus strand of SKFS01000084.1, from coordinate 21,306 downwards.
CAATCCACAACCCGTTATTACAAAAGATAATGTTACAATGCAAATCGATACGGTTGTTTTCTTTCAAATTACGGATCCGAAGCTATTTACCTATGGTGTTGATCATCCGATAAAAGCGATTGAAAACCTTACCGCAACCACTCTCCGTAATATTATTGGTGATTTAGAGCTCGATGAATCATTAACTTCTCGTGATTTTATTAATGAGAAAATGCGTAGTATTCTTGATGATGCCACTGACCCTTGGGGCATTAAAATCAATCGCGTAGAACTTAAAAACATTATTCCACCTAAAGACATCCGCGAAGCGATGGAAAAACAAATGCGTGCTGAACGTGAAAAACGTCAATCTATCTTAATCGCTGAAGGGAACAAACGTTCTGCGATTCTTGAGGCTGAAGGTTCTCGTGAAGCACAAATTCTTCGTGCAGATGGTGAAAAACAAGTTCGTATCTTGGAAGCTGAGGGGAAAGCGAAAGCGATACTTGAGGTTCAAGCTGCCACAGCTAAAGGGATTGAACTCATTAAGAAAGCTGGCGCTGATGAAGCCTTCTTACGTCTTGAAGCTTATAAAGCGATGGCGAAAGTGGCTGATGGTCAAGCGACTAAGCTTATTGTTCCATCCGATATGCAAGGTATTATGGGACTAACCTCTGCGATTTCTGAAGCGTTTAAAAGCGAAGCGCCTAAAGCAAAAACTAAAAGCGAATAAGCAATCAAAAAAGCATATCTAACCCATTGATATGCTTTTTTTGTTGTTTAGAAATCACAGTGTTTTGGCGTTCTTGGAAAGGGGATAACGTCTCTAATATTTTCAACACCCGTCAAGTACATGAGCATACGTTCGAAGCCGATGCCATAGCCAGAATGCGGTGTAGATCCATACTTTCTAAGCTCTAAGTACCACCATAGCTCGTCTTCATCGACATGCATTTCTTGCATCCGTTTCCTTAGTAAATCGATGCGTTCTTCTCTTTGACTCCCACCGATGAGTTCGCCCGCGCCCGGTACGAGTAAATCCATTGCTGCAACGGTCTCTTGATCATCATTTAAACGCATGTAAAACGCTTTAATATGTTTAGGCCAATCTTTGACAAAAACCGGACTATTAAAGTGCTTTACTAAGAACTTCTCATGTTCGGTTGCCAAATCACTATCGTACTTAGGTTCATTCTCAAACACTTGATTCGCTTCTTTAAGCAAGGTAATCGCCTCTTTATGAGTGATTCTTTGAAACTTTTTATCCACGACATTTTGCAGCTTAGAAAGCAATCCTTTTTCAACAAATCTATCAAAAAACTGCATTTCTTCAGGGGCACGATCAATCACATACGCAATCACATACTTTGTCATCGCTTCAGCGAGATCCATATTGACCTCTAAATCGGCAAAGGCAATTTCTGGTTCAAGCATCCAAAACTCTGATAGGTGTGTTGTCGTATTGGATTTTTCCGCTCTAAAGGTAGGGCCAAACGTATAAACATTTTTAAATGCTTGGGCAAAGACTTCTGCCTGAAGCTGACCAGAAACGGTTAAATACGACGCTTTGCCAAAGAAATCTTTTTTATAATCAATGGTCTTATCGTCAGTTTTGGGTAGGTCGTTCAAGTCAAGCGTGGTGACTTTAAATAGCTCACCTGCTCCTTCAGCATCGCTTGCGGTAATGATTGGGCTCGCGACATGGACAAAATCACGTTCCTGGAAGAAACTATGAAAGGCGTGGTTTAGGAGGCTTCTAACTCTAAATACGGCAGAGAAGAGGTTCGTTCTTGGTCGTAAATGGGCAATTTCTCTTAAAAACTCACGGCTATGTCGTTTAGGCTGTAATGGATAATCCTCTGGTGAATCGCCTACTAGCTCAATCGCTGTCGCTTTTATTTCAAAGGGTTGTTTCATGTTTGGCGTTAGTTCGACACGTCCTTGAACTCGAACACTCGCACCAATACCGATTTTTTGAAGTGCCTTGTAATTATTGACCTTAGTTTCTTCATAGACTACTTGTAACGTTTCAAAAAATGTGCCGTCATTAATGTTCATAAAACCAAAAGATTTCTGAGCCCGATGATTTCTTAACCATCCCTCAATAATGACTTCTTTTTGATCAAAATCGATCATTCTTTTATAAAGTTCTCTCACTGTTGTTTTCATTTTCTTTCCTCCTCTTAATAAAAAAACGCCCTCAAAAAGGACGAAATAATCCGCGGTACCACCTTAGTTCTAGTTTCCTAGCGCTTTACTCTTTAACGCAGAGTAACGGATGGGTCTACTTTATTCTTCCATCTCTCCCGGTGTTATTCATCGACACATGACGCTTGGCTTGCACCCGCCCAAACTCGCTTAAAACAGTGGTGTCAATTACTTCTCCGTTCAACGATTTATAGTTTAATCATATCAAAATCTTAATTTTTGTCAATCTTTGTCTTGAGAAGCTAAACAATCTTAACGGTTAGATGCTATAATAACTTATATCTTTTACAAAAGGAGACCCTATGAACTATTATATTGCTAGAGGCCAAAGCCGTTTTTTCGCAGCACTCATCGACGTATTCATCTATTACCTTCTTTTGATGGTGTTTAACGTCATCCTTCTCTTTATCTATGGCATTGAAGGCTTATTAATGGCGGTTGTAAATTATATTGAAAGTGGACAGACTAGTGCGCTCTTTATTGAGTTTTTTATCATTACGTCTTTTATTAATGCCCTCGTTGGGGTGGTATACTATGCTGTGATCCCTTATTACTCACAAGGCCAAACCATTGCAAAATACTTTTTAAAGCTTGTCACTGTTGACACGAAAATGCAAAACCCAAGTTTTATCAAGTACGTTTTACGGGCGATTGTAATCTGGCATAGTTATCTCAATGTTATTTTACTGCCGGTTATTCTCTTTAGATTTAGTCTATTTACTGATTTAACTGCTAGCTTTTTATTTGTAAATGCGGTCTTACTGTTTGTTTCTGCCTTTCGCGTCTTCCAAAAAGAAGACCCTAGAGGTATCCATGATTTACTGACTAATACCCGTGTGGTATCGTTAGTTCCTCAGCCCCGTGTTGACGATTGGGCCACGGTTGAATAGTTAAGGAAAGGATTGGTAGAATGGTTCGCTTTGGAGTCGTTGGGGCAGGAAATATCGCGCATACTTTTTGTCAAGCCGTTTTAGGTACTTCTGGGTCGTTAGAAGCGATTGCTTCGCGTGATTTAAACAAAGCGTTAGCCTATCAGAAAAAGTACTCGATTCGAAAGGCTTATGGTCGCTATCAAGAACTCTATCAAGACCCTGACATTGATTGTATCTATCTTGCGACACCGCACGGCCTTCACTATGAACAAATGATGGAAATTCTCGACTATAATAAGTCGATTATTTGCGAAAAAGCCTTCACGCTGAATGCATCACAAGCTGAAAAAGTTTTCGCTAAAGCAAAACAGAAGCAATGTTTTGTCATGGAAGCGATGTGGACACGATTTTTACCAAACATTCTCCATCTAAAACAACAGATTAAAAACGGTGTAATCGGTTCAATTACTCGCCTAGAAGTTGATTTTTGTTTTGTCGCTTCAATCGATGATAATCATCGTCTTGTCCGTCCTGATTTAGGGGGTGGCGCACTCTTAGATGTCGGTATCTATCCGATTACACTTGCCAATCTTTTATTAGGTGTTCCAAATGCGATAGAATCGACCGTTGATCTGCATTGTAGTGGTGTTGATATGAGAGAATCAATCACTTATTACTATCCAAATGCTGTGGCACAGCTAACCGCCTCTTTCGTTGATGAAAAAGCCCGCGAAGCTCGTATTTTTGGCGAAAAAGGTTGGATTAAAGTTCCTCAGTTTTGGTCAAGCGAAACTACCTTAATTTATGATTTAAACGACATTTTGGTCAATCACTATTCGTTTAAGCATCGGGTAAACGGCTTTGAATATCAGATTGCTGAAGCGATAAAAATGATTGAACTAGGGGAATGTCAGTCACCGTTAATGCCCCATCGTGAAACCCTGGAGATTTTAAGGCAAATGGATGTTTTACGTTCGATGTGGAACATGCGTTATCCTATAGAAAAGTAAAAGTAGACGGCTGTCTACTTTTTTTAGCGATCTTTATACTCAAATAAGCTACTTAACGGAACATCTTGAACGATATTTAGAATGCCTTGAGAAAACAGCGGGGCAATACTTAATTGAACCACTTTATCACACTTTTTCTCCTCCGGGAGTTCGATCGTATTCGTGCACACAATTTCTTTAATGGCACTCTCACGAATTCGCTCAATCGCTGGGGGCGAGAAGATCGGGTGGGTACACGCCGCATACACTTCTTTAGCGCCTGCAGCTTTTAACGCATCCGCAGCAGAGACAATCGTGCCTGCTGTATCAATCATATCATCGATTAGTATGGCGATCTTTCCTGAAACATCGCCGACAATACCCATAATTTCCACTTCATTAACACGCGGTCTTCGTTTATCAATAATCGCAATCGGTGCATGCAATGCATTGCCCATTTCACGGGCTCTAACAGCGCCACCGTGATCCGGTGATACGATCACAACGCGCTCATCCCCGATTTTCTTATTAAAGTATTCAACGAGAATTGGCAGGGCTACAAAGTTGTCAATCGGGATATCAAAAAAACCTTGAATTTGACCCGCATGTAAATCCATACATAACACTCGCGTTGCTCCAGCCACTTGCAATAAATTGGCGACTAACTTCGCCGATATGGGTTGCCGAGATGCCGCTTTCCGGTCTTGTCTAGAGTACCCATAGTATGGCATGACAACATTAATATGTTTAGCAGACGCTCTTTTCAATGCATCAATCATAATTAACAGTTCCATAAGATTCTCATTGACAGGTGCTTGGGTTGATTGGATGACAAACACATGATGTCCTCGCACAGTCTCTTCTATGTTTAGGCCAATCTCACCATCCGCAAAACGCTTAACTTCACATTTGCTTAATGGAATCCCTGAAATGTCCGATATTTCTTGAGCGAGTTGCTTATTTGCGCTCAAGGAAAACAGTTTTATTTTATGCCCGTTAAAGATTGCCATAAACGCCTCCAATAATTATACTATCTCATACTCTTTTATTATACGCAAAAATGCGCAAAAATAAAATGCAACTTCTAAAAAAGTTGCATTTAACTATACTTTAATGCTTAGGCTTCGTCTTCAAGATTATGATACGCTTCAATCACTACGCTCTCGATATGATTCCGGGTTTCTTGGTTGATTGGATGCGCTACGTCTTTGAATTCACCATTTGGCATTTTTCGACTTGGCATCGCTACAAAAAGCCCATCTTTCCCATCAATAACACGTAACTCATGAACAACAAAACAGTCGTCGATTGTAATGGCTGCAATCGCTTTTAAACGATTTTCACCGTTGAATTTCTTAATGCGAACGTCTGTTATATTCATCATTCCACCCCGCAGTTTGTGTCTCTAACACTTATATGTGAGAATTATACCATAAGAAAGTTCGTAATTCAAATCTTTTTTTTGTGGGATAAACCGCGCTATGCCTTTATTTTCGTCATTATCACTCTGGTTTCATTCGGCAAGCTGTTAATGATTTCAGTTCGCTGATTTTTATCCTTATGAAAAACAAACAACGCTGGGCCTGATCCACTCATCAATACTCCCTCAACATTGAAAGCTGCGATTGTCTCTTTAAGTTTCTTCACTTCGGGGAACAATGTAAATGTAAATGGTTCAAGTGCATTATATAATTCTTGAACCATCAAGGAGTAATTACGATTGTAAATCGCATTGGTCATCGTGGTGATTTTACGGTTATTAACTTCTTTCATGTCCACTGTTTCATACACTTTTTTTGTGCTGACCTCAAGCGGTGGTACAACGATTAAAACCGGTGCTTTTAAAGTGTTTTTTAAGAAGAAGAGTTGTTCGCCTTTACCTCTGGCTATGCAAAGACGATTATAGATGCAATAGGGAATATCGGAGCCAAATTGTGCCCCGATTTCAGCAAGTTTTTGCAAACTAAGGTTGAGTTTAAATAAGCGATTAATGCCTCTCAGTGTTGCGGCAGCATTGGCACTCCCACCTGCTAATCCTGCAGCCATAGGAATCTGCTTATCAATGATAATTTTAAGCCCTGCATCAAGCTGGAATGTTTCCATCATAAAGTGGGCGACTCGATAAACTAGATTATCTTCTTTACGCTCTGTAATCTTAATGTTAGAAATAATTTCGATGTCCGCTTTTTCGGTTTTAGTGAAGCGCAGTGTATCGTGTAAAGCAATCGGTGCCATCACCATTTCTAAATCGTGATAAAAATCGTCTCGTTTCGCGAGAACATCTAGGAATAAATTAATCTTAGCATAGGCTTTTTCTTTTAGCATAGGCCACCTCTAAGTTTTATCGGTCAACGGTTTACTTCGTTCAACTGAAAGAAGTAGTTCGCAAGGCGTGAAAAATCCTCTAAACTCAATGTTTCCGCTCTTTGTTCGGGTTGTATCTTACACTCAATTAGATGTTCTCTTAAGTGCTCTTTATCCATCTCTAATGCGAGGGATAGATTGTTTAAAATCGTTTTTCTTCGTTGCCTAAAACAAGCTTTAATAAACTGAAAGAAATACGCTTCATTTGCGATTGGTACTGGCGGGGTTTGATAATAATCTAAAACTACCACTGCACTATCCACGTTAGGGGGCGGCAAAAAGACACTTCTCGGCACTTTAAAGGCCAGGGTTGTTTTAGCACGATATTGGATGGCAACACTTAATGCATTGTAATCTTTTGTTTGTCTTGTAGCAGTGATTCTTCGTGCAACTTCGTATTGCATCATCACGATCATAGTATCGATCCGCTGACTTTCTTCTAAACATTTCATCAAAATCGCGGTTGTGATGTAGTAGGGTAGATTTGCGACGACAATCACTTTTGAAAAGGTCTCGTTAAGTTCATTAATGTCGTCATCAATGTTACGCTTTAAAATATCATCATGAATAAGTGTAACGCGTTGATTTTGAAAGCTTTCTTGTAATACCGGGATTAACTGTGTATCAATTTCATACGCTAATACGTGTTTCGCCTGAGCCACTAAATATTCCGTTAAACTGCCGAGACCCGGTCCAATTTCAATCACTAAAGTTTCTTCATCAATAGAAGCAGTATTCACTATTTTCATTAAGATATTTTTATCCAACAAAAAATTTTGTCCGTACTTCTTTTTAATCGATATCGCGTGTTTCTTCATGAGTTCCTGAACATTTCGATGACTCACTTTATCACCTCGCAAACATCCGCTTCGGTGATGCTTAACATATTCAATCGTTCGATGAGTGTTTTAGCATTGCAATGTCCGATATGTAGCGACTGAGTAAGTTTTAGTCGGTTATCTTTGGCATTTTTTGTCCCGGCCAGACGATAAGTCATCAAGCGGGATAGATTCCAGTAATTATCGTTAGTTTTGGGAACGATAATATACTGTTTTAATGCGGTCTTTAGCACTGAGATATCCGCATGTTCGATGCCAACTTTTTGCTTCACGGAATCGATGCAATCCTTCTTATCTATAAAAACATGTTTTGTTTTCCCGACATAGTTATTAATCGTTCGTCGTATTTTTTCTCCTGGAGCGTCAGGATCTAACATTAATATAAGTCCTCGTTCTTGATTAAGTCTTTTCAGTAATTCAAGCGTTTCCTCTTTAATCTCAGCACCATTGGTCGTAATCACATCAAGCGACCTATCGATTTGTTTTAACTTCGCTAAGTCGTGGTTTCCCTCGACGACGATAACTTCCTTAATAGTCATAATTTTTCTCTTTTTTCGGTTGATTTTTAAAATATTTATCGGCTTTTTTTTGATTGATAATAATGTTAACCTGTTGCGGTTTAACTAATATTTCTTGGTTTCCTGAGTCCGCAGCTTCACCATCAATGTTCCATTTTCTGTGATGTTCTGTGTATATTTTGGCATAGTTAGTTTGAACTTTTGTAACCCCTGGTAACCATTTTGGGCTAAAGAAAAAGGAAATAAAATATATTAAGTTGTTCAGTAAAGGTAAATAGCGATAGACCACAATATCGACCTTGCCATCGTCTAACACTGGCTTATTGATAATGTTGAACCCCGCCACTCTTTTTGAGTTAACAACAAGCATTAATGAGTAATACCCTTTAAGTTTTCCTTGCTCGTATTGAATTTCTGTTTTTATCATCGGAATAGTAAAAAACTCTTTAACTCCGGTAAATAAATACGCGCCGTAGCCAAAGATTTTCTTTAGTTTTGATTGAGTCACATAACTAATATCAACGTAATTACCAATCGCTGTAACATACATAAAATACCCATGAGAACTTTTCACAATATCCATATACACATTGTGATCGTTTTCAATAATTTTCAAGGCTTTGGTGATGTTTTTAGGAATCCCAAGGGATTTCGCAATATCGCATGCTGTGCCTGAAGGAATATACGCTATCTTTGGTTTAAAGCTGCTTTCCGCTAAACCATTGATGACTTCGTTCACAGTCCCATCGCCACCTGAAACCAAAAGCATATCAATTTTCTCTACACAGGCTTCTTTTACAAGTTCCACTGCGTGCCGCGCTCTTTCGGTCGGTTTAACGCTGATTTGATAGCCTAATTGTCGAATGCGATGCTTAACGATTTCAAGGTTATCTTGAAATTTCTTTTTACCACTAACCGGGTTATAGATAATCCAGCATTTTCTCATTGTTTCACCCCGCTTTGAATCATTATAGCACAGAAAGAAAAAAGCTCACAAGAGCTTTATTCCATTAAGCTTTGAGCTGCAGTAATAATCGCTGTATTATATACATCTTCAACGCTACAACCACGGGATAAATCATTCACTGGTTTATTAAGGCCTGCTAAAATAGGACCCACAGCTTCAAAATTACCTAATCGTTGCGCTATTTTATAGCCAATGTTCCCTGAGTTTAAGTCTGGGAAAACAAACGTATTGGCTTTACCTGCGACGTCACTCTCTTTGAACTTACTCTCGCCGACACTCTTCACAAAGGCTGCATCAAACTGCATTTCCCCATCAATTAAGTAGCCTGATTTTTTAGCTTTTGCGAGTTTAACCGCTTCACGCACTTTTTTCGTTTCTTCGGAAACAGCACTGCCATTCGTTGAAAATGACAGCATGGCTACGCGAGGTTCAATGCCAAAAATTTCCGCAGCTTTAGCGGATTCAATCGCGAACTCAGCAAGGGTCTTGGCATCAGGATTAGGGTTGATGGCACAATCCGCCATAATATACTTTTCGTCGCCACGAATCATTAAGAAATACCCAAATGTTCGACTGACACCCGGTTTGGTTTTAATGATTTGTAACGCCGGCTTAACGGTTTCACCGGTGGAATGAATAGCACCACTCACAAGTCCGTCTGCATAGTTCATATAAACCAACATCGTCCCGAAATAATTGTGAGTTTTTAGAACTTCTTGGGCTTCTTCATAAGCACACTTCCCAGCCCGACGTTCGACTAAAGCTTGTACACATTCATTGAAAATCGGTGTATTTTTCGGATCCATAACGTCAATTTTTGCTTGATTTACAGAAAGACTCTCTAAACTTCCAATGAGAATAGGTCTAACTAAATCTTCCTCAACTAACCGCTGGACTGCTTCAAAGACACGAGGATCTTCCGGTTCTGGAAAGACAATGCGAATCTGTTTTCCTTTAATTTTCGATTTTAATTCTTCAATAATACTTGGCATGTCGTCACTCCTTGAGTTTATTATAATAAATTTATCTTAATTTCTCAATTCCCCTAAACCATGATACAATATTTTCTAAGGTGATATGATGAAAAAAATAGATGCAATCTTATTTGATTTAGATGGTACCCTTATCGATACAAACGGAATTATCGTCGCTAGTTATCGCCATGCGTACACCACGCATCTTCCTCACTTGAAATTGAGTGATCAAGCGATCATTGACGATATCGGACCGACATTAAAGACGATTTTTTCTAAACACACTGACAATCCTAGCTTGGTGGCTCAGTTAATCGAAACGTACCGAACTTATTATACCGAAAACGAGAAAAAATACCACTCTTTATATCCAAATGTTACGGAAACTTTAGCGTTTCTCAAAAAACAACAGATTAAGCTTGCCATTGTGACGTCGAAATTTAAGGAAGCCGCATGGCCTAGTTTCACCTATTATGAGCTTGAACCTTATTTCGATGCCTTTGTGGCTTTAGAGGATGTCCAAAACCCAAAACCCGATAAAGAACCTGTTGAAAAAGCTTTGGGTTTGCTTGGTTTTCCTAAAAACGCTTTAATGGTTGGGGATAATCAAGGGGATATCTTAGCGGGAAAAAATGCGGGAATTTTGACAGCTGGTGTGGCTTGGAGTATTAAAGGACAAGCCCACTTAGAAAAAGTCAATCCGGATTTTATTTTTAAAGATATGCGTGATATAATCAAGTTAATAAACTAAATTATTAAGGGGGCACCGTAATGGATTGTATTTTCTGTAAAATTATCGAAGGAACGATTCCGTCATACAAAGTGTATGAAGACGATCAAGTGTATGCATTTTTAGATATTTCACAAGGGACAAAAGGGCACACGTTAGTCGTCCCCAAAAACCATTCAGCCTCGGTTTTCGACTTACCTGAGGAGGATGCTAAAGCCATCTTTAGAGTTGTGCCAAAATTATCAAACACCTTAAAGAAAGCGTTTAATCCTATCGGCTTAAACATTGTTAGTAATAATGAAAAACCGTATCAAACCGTCGATCATTTTCACATTCATCTCCTCCCTCGTTACGAGGATGATGAGCTAGTGTTATCGATGATTAATCGGATGAACGATTTAGAGCAAAAGGATTATGTTGAAGTTCTTGATGCGATTAAAGTCGCAATGAAAGCGTAAAAAACCGCGATAATTTCGCGGTTTTTTTTATGCTTTAAAGATACGTGCTAACGTTTTTACCATGATACCTGTGCCGCCTATTTTGCTGTCAAATGCAGTCCCTGCAACATCAAGATGGATCCAAGGTCTATCGTTTTCAACGAACTTCTCTAAAAATGCCGCTGCAACACTCGCTCCAGCTAATCGACTTCCACCACTGTTTTTTATATCTGCAGAAAAACTCTTTAAATCATTGTGGTACCCTTCACAAATCGGTAATTGCCAGATTTTTTCTTCGGTGTTTTGACTAATAGACAAGACATTGTCTAAAAACGCTTGATTATTTGTAAAGGCCCCTGTATATTCTTTGCCTAAAGCCCCAACAACGGCACCAGTTAAAGTTGCCACATCAATAAGCTTGCTTGCACCTTCTTTTTGGGCGAACCATAAAGCATCTGCAAGCGTAAGACGCCCCTCTGCATCGGTAGATACGATCTCGATGGTTGTTCCGTTTGCCGCAGTAAGAATGTCATCTGGGACAATCGCATCATCACCGATGCGGTTGTCTGTCGCAGCAATAACGACATCAACGTTTTTAGGATACTTTTGACGGGCAATAATCTCAATCGCTCCTAAAACTGTTGCGGCACCCGCCATATCACATTTCATGCTTGGCATGCCTGTCGGTGTTTTTAACGAATACCCACCTGTATCAAACATAACGCCTTTGCCGATTAGTGCGGTAATGTCTTCTTCATTTTTGTTACCTTGATAGCGAACGTGAATCAGTTGAGGCTCATCTTTACTGCCTTTGTTTACCCCTAAAAAGGCGCCCATGTTCATGGCTTCACATTCAGCCTTACCGTAGACTTTAACCTCTACCCCCTCTAAATCACCTAACGTTTGTGCATAGTCTGCGAGTTTAAAGGCATTGAGATAGTTGTACGGTGTATTGACGAGTTGTTTGGTATGGTTGATGGCTTCACCATAAACAATGCCTTCATGGATCCTATCATCAACTTTTTCTGTGGTTGTATAATGAATGTTTTCGATGTGTTCTTCGTCTTTGGATTTAAACTTAGAGAAACGATAACTCGCGGTGGTTAAAACCTCAAAAAGTTGGCTAACCTTTTCTTTAGAGAAGGTATCCACTAAGACAAGAATATCTTCTTTTAGTTTAAACAACTGTTCTGTTGTTTTGCCTTTAAGAAAGTTTTTTTCATCGACGAACACCAATCGTTTCATGGGTAATTTACCTAATGTATAAACACTGTGAAAATCGTCCTTTAAGTCTGCTTCTGTCAGTTGCAGAACTTCAAATACTTTTTTGACGAGTGGTGCGTCAGGGTTTTTCGATAAAACGCAAGTTTTGGTTTCTTGATCTACGCTAAATACTTCTTGTTTGTGAAACATAATGTCCTCCTATTTGATGATTTCAGTTTTCATGTACGGGATTAAAACATCCGGCACTTTTATTGTACCATCTTTTTGCTGGTAATTTTCAAGGATTGCGACCACAGTTCGACCGACGGCTAAGCCAGAGCCATTTAATGTATGCAGATACTCTGGTTTGGCGTTTTTAGTTTTGCGGTATTTAATGTTGGCACGACGGGCCTGATAGTCTTCAGCGTTCGATATACTACCGATTTCTCGATACGTTTTGTAGGCGGGTAAATAAACTTCGATATCATACGTTTTTGCCATCGCAAAGCCGAGGTCGCCACTGCATAACTCAACAACGCGATAGGGAAGTTTTAACTTTTGTAAAACCCGTTCACTGTTCGCAAGCATCGCATCGAGTTCTTGATACGAGGTTTCCGGTGTCGCGAACTTGATTAATTCTACCTTATTGAACTGATGAACACGAATGATGCCTCGAGTATCGCGACCCGCACTTCCGGCTTCTTGACGAAACGCGGTCGTAAAGGCGGCGTAATGAATCGGGAGTTGTTCGGCATCTAATATTTCATTGCGATGCATATTGATTGAGGGAACTTCTGCGGTTGGGTTTAAATAGAGATTTCGCTCATCGACAAGTTTAAAGGCATCGTCTTTAAACTTAGGGAACTGCCCTGCGGCTTGCATTGAATCATAGTTCACAATATACGGTAGAAGCAGTTCTTGATAGCCATGCTCAAAAACATGAAGGTCCATCATGAAATTTATCAAAGCGCGTTCTAATCGTGCGCCAGCCCCTTTATAGACAACAAATCGACTTGAAGCGATTTTTGCGGCTCTTTCGAAATCTAAAATGTCAAGCTGTGTCGCTAGATCCCAATGGGCTTTGGGCTCAAAATCAAAGGTTGGAATCTCTCCCACGCGGCGTAGCTCTAGATTATCATTTTCATCTTTGCCATGGGGAATGTTCGCATGAGGAATATTGGGAATCATTAAGAGAATCGCTTCAATCCCGTTGTCGAGTGACTTTAACTCTGTTTCTAACTGCTGAACTTTTTGCTTATCAAGCTCTAGATTATCCAACACAGGTTGGACATCTTTCCCTTCACGTTTTAATATTCCGATTTGCTTACTAAGCTCATTTCTTTTCGCTTTAAGCTCTTCGACTTCTTGTATAATTGAACGTCTTTCTTCATCTTTTATTAAGAGTTCATCAAGTTCATCGAACGACCCTCCTCGCTTGCTCAACTGTGCCTTAACGGCTTGAAAATTTTGCCGTATCTGTTTTAAATCTAACATTTTTACACCTCCATTTAATAAAAAAACTCGTCCCATTAAAGGGACGAGTTGATACCCGTGTTGCCACCCTAGTTAGTGTCTTAGACACTCACTCTATCATGGATAACGGTCATGACCCGGAATGGTTTAGATTCACTCAAAGGTAGATTTCATACATTTTTGCGTTAGTTTTCACCAAACACTAACTCTCTATCTGTCAAAAATTGTATTACTTAGCCTTTTCATCGTTTTATAGATGCAGTTTAACAAAGTCTTATATAAATGTCAATTATTCTTCATCATCAAATAACGATAGTTGCGGTTTTTGCGATGGTTTATCCTCTTGATTTGTAGCTTCTTCTTGGGTATTTTCAGGCTGATCCTTTAACTCTTCACTCGTTTGTGAGGGATTCGTTAAGGGGGGTGATTCGATCGTTTCATCTTCAATGATTGGGTCTTCTTGTTTGGGAACCACGGCAACTGTCACAACAATTTGTCCTTCATTGAGACGCATTAAGCGAACGCCTTGTGTTGCACGACTGCTTGTGGCGATTTGCTCAATCGGCAGTCGAATCATCATGCCTTTATTGGTTATAATAATTAAATCTTCCTCACCTGAAACACTCTTAAGTTTTACGAGCGGTCCGTTTTTAGCGGTAACATTAAGTGTTTTTACCCCTTTACCGCCACGGTGTTGACTGCGGTACTCATTAATATGGGTTCGTTTACCATACCCATTTTCAGTGATAATCAAAACTTCGTTGCGATCATCGCCAACAAGGGATAATCCAACAACATGTTCTTCGTTAGCTAGATGAATCCCTCTCACGCCACTGGCAACACGACCCATTGAACGAACCGATGTTTCGTTAAAACGGATGGCTTTTCCATTTGATGCCCCAAGGACAACGTCTTGATTGCCTGTGGTCAAACGAACATCGAGTAACTCATCGTCATCTTTTAAATTGATCGCACGAATCCCTGATGTACGGATATTTTTAAACTCACTGGCGTGGGTTCTTTTAACGGTGCCTTTTTTAGTGACGAAAAAGAGGTGTTGGTCACATTCAAAGTCTTTGATTTTAGCGATCGCTTGTAGGGTTTCTTTGTCTTCTAGTTGAAGGATATTCACGAGAGGTAATCCTCGTGATTGCCGACCATACTGAGGAATTTTATAGCCCTTCATTTTATAGATGCGCCCAAAGTTAGTGAAAAACAGCAAGAAATCGTGAGTGGAAGTATGGATTATATGCTCAACAGCATCATCCTCGTGGGTTTTTATTCCTGAAAGTCCCTTGCCACCACGGTTTTGTGTTTTATAGGCTTCTGTGTTCATGCGTTTACAGTAGCCCCCTTGAGTGATGGTAATAATAACATCCTCTTGAGGAATTAAATCTTCATCTTCAATGTCTAAATCAATCGCTAACGAAACTTCTGTGCGGCGTTCATCGCCATACGTATCACGGAGCTTCGTCAGGTCATTAATAATTTCTTGATACTTATGTTGGTCATCACCGAGAAGTGTTTTAAGCTCCTCGATGGTTTCTTTTAGTTCCACGAGTTCTTGAGCAATCTTTTCTTGTTCAAGACCACTTAAGCGTCTAAGGCGCATCTCCAAGATGGCTTTCGCTTGTTCTTCAGACAATGCAAATTTCTCCATTAACTGTTGTTCGGCGTCATCGTAGGCATTACGTATGACATCGATGACGTCATCAATGTTAGTTAAGGCAATCAGCAATCCTTCTAAAATATGGGCTCTAGCTTGGGCTTTTTCTAAATCAAAGTTCGCTCGACGCGTTAACACTTCAATTTGATGAGAAACATAATGTTGAATCGCTTCTTTTAAACTAAGGACTTTAGGTTGGTTGTTTACGAGTGCAAGCATATTAATTCCAAAAGAGGTTTGTAGCGGGGTAAATTTATACAGATTGTTCAAGGTCACTTCGGCATTCACGTCTTTGCGCAATTCGATGACTATTTTAATGCCATTACGGCTGGATTCATCACGTAAATCAGTAATCCCTTCAATCCGCTTTTCTTTTGCAAGTTCAGCGATTTTTTCTATCATTCTTGATTTGTTTACTTGATAGGGAATTTCTGTGATGGTAATCACTTTTTTGCCACTCTTTTGTTCCTCTATCTCTGCTTTAGCGCGGACTTTTATCGCGCCATTCCCTGTTTCATAGGCTTGACGAAGATTGCTGATACCCATGATGGTGCCACCGGTTGGGAAATCCGGTCCTTGAATAATTTCCATCAGTTCATCAGTGGTAATCTCTGGGTTTTCTATCGTCGCTAAGACCCCATTGATCACCTCGGTTAAGTTGTGCGGGGGAATGTTCGTTGCCATGCCCACAGCGATTCCGGTAGAGCCATTCACTAAAAGATTGGGGAACTTACTTGGCAAAACAGACGGTTCACGTTCTGTGCCATCATAATTATCCACAAAGTCGATGGTATTCTTTTTGATATCCTGCAGCATTTCTGCGGCTATTTTATGCATTTTTGCTTCGGTATAACGCATCGCTGCAGCGCCATCGCCATCAATCGAACCAAAGTTCCCATGGCCGTTGACCAAGGGATAACGATAACTAAAGGTTTGAGCCATTCTAACCATGGCATCGTAAATAGCGGAATCCCCATGAGGATGGTACTTACCCATAACATCGCCGACAATTCTTGCCGATTTTTTAAAGGATTTATCCGGTTGCACCCCAAGTTCATCCATGCCATATAAAATCCGTCGATGTACCGGTTTTAAGCCATCGCGTACATCCGGCAAAGCCCGTGAGACAATGACACTCATAGCGTAACTTAGAAATGAGTTCTTCATTTCGTTCGTGATGTTTATTTCGTTGATTTTATCGTATTCAATCGGTTTGATAGTATCCATTTTTTTTCACTCCTATACATCTAGATTTTGGACATAGATGGCGTTTTCTTGGATGAAGTCTTTACGTGGTGCAACATCATCCCCCATTAACATACTAAAAATTCGATCTGCTTCCATGGCGTCTTCTAAAGAAACTTTAAGTAATGTTCGCTCATTGGGATCCATCGTTGTTTCCCATAATTGATCAGGATTCATTTCTCCAAGACCTTTATAACGCTGAATTTGTGCTCTTTGTCCAAAATCATCGAGTTTTTCTGTGAGTTCTTTCTCGGTAAACGCATAATCAATCCGTTTACCTTGTTGAATTTTATACAGTGGCGGTTGTGCGATATAGACATACCCTTTTTCAATCAATGGCTTCATATGTCTAAAAAGGAACGTGAGTAGTAAGGTTCGAATGTGGGCCCCATCGACATCCGCATCCGTCATAATTACGATTTTATGGTAACGGACGTCGGTGATATTAAACTCATCACCAATCCCACAGCCAAACGCTTGAATTAAGGAGAGAATCTCTTTGTTTCCTAAAATTTTATCTAGCCGTGCTTTTTCAACATTTAAAACCTTTCCACGAAGCGGTAAAATCGCTTGGAACTCTGAATCTCTACCTTGTTTCGCACTTCCTCCAGCACTGTCACCCTCAACGATGTATAGTTCTGCCCGTCGGGGATCTTTGGTGCGGCAATCGGCGAGTTTTGAGGCGAATCCTAGGCCGTCAAGTGGACTTTTACGCCGTGTTGCCTCTCGGGCTTTTTTCGCAGCAATGCGTGCTCTGGATGCCAACAGTGCTTTTTCGATAATAATTTTGGCATCCGCAGGGTTTTCGAGTAGGTAACGATCAAGACCGTCACTCAATATTTGAGCAACAACTTTCCGCACTTCAGTACTCCCTAACTTTGATTTAGTTTGCCCTTCAAATTGCGGATCAGGGTGTTTTACGCTAATAATAGCCGTCAACCCTTCTCGGGTATCCTCACCGAGTAAGGATTCATCTTTTTTGAAGATATTGTGGGTTTTTCCATAAGTGTTTAAAATGCGTGTTAAGGTCATTTTAAATCCTTCTTCGTGAGTTCCACCTTCTAAGTTATGGATATTGTTTGTGAAAGGAAAGATGTTTTGTGAAAACGAATCGTTGTACTGCATCGCTATCTCAACAATTATCTCTTCTTGTTCACCTTCGGTGTAGATCACGTTTTTATGAAGTAGTTCTTTGTTTTTATTTAAGTATTCAACATATTCTTTGATCCCACCTTCGTAAAGATAGGTTTTTCGTATTGGGTCCGTCAACCGATGGTCATTAATATGAAAGGTAATCCCTTTATTTAAAAACGCCATTTGTTGAATCCGTAAACGGATGGTTTCAAAGTCATACACCGACGTTTCAGTAAACACTTTAGTGTCCGCTTTAAACGTAATAATCGTCCCGGTTAAATCGGTATCGCCATAGTTTTCAAGAGGGGTGACCGTAATCCCACGTTCATAGCGTTGTTTATAGCGGTGCCCTTCACGGTAGATATCGACTTCAAACCATTCACTTAAGGCATTAACCACACTCGCACCCACGCCGTGTAAGCCGCCGGATACTTTATACGATTGATTGTCAAACTTCCCCCCTGCATGCAAGGTTGTCAAAATGGTTTCAACGGCGGGTAAGTTTGTTTTTGGATGCGTATCAACTGGAATCCCGCGACCATTATCTTGAACTCTAACAATGTCTTCTTCCATAATATCAATGGTAATCGTGTCGGCATAGCCCGCTAAAGCTTCATCGACAGCATTATCAACAATTTCCCAAACTAAATGGTGGAGACCTCTTGGTCCTGTAGAACCAATGTACATCCCAGGACGTTTTTTTACGGCTTCTAATCCTTCTAAAATCTGAATATTTCGTGAATCATAGTTTTGCATCGCTATTCACTCCTTTAATTGTACCTTCTGATATCGTAATAATTTGGTATGACCTTAATTCCTCAAGAGGAATGGTTTTAACCTCGGTGGTAGTGAAAAAAAGCTGGGTGGCTTTATTGAGTTGGGTAAGTAAGTTTAATTGACGATTACGATCGAGTTCACTAAAAACATCATCAAGTAACACGATAGGGTAAACTTTCTTCTCTTGGTAAACCCGTTCAACCATACTGAGCTTAATCGCAAGAACCATCGTCCTTATTTGCCCTTGTGAGGCGAAGTTTTTAAACGGTAAATCCTCAATAAGAATAGCGAAATCATCGCGGTGGGGCCCAATATGGGTTGTCCCAAACTGAATATCTAGCCGTTGTTTTTTCTTATAGGCTTCTTGATAGTCTTTCGCAACCGATGGCTGATAACGCATGACACTTGGTAGTGTCTCACCGCTAATCTTAAAGTACATCGTTTTAACCCTTGCGTTTAAGTCTTCTATAAAAGCTTGGCGTGTTTCAACAATCTTGCGACCATAATGAATCAATTGCTCCGTTAAGATTTCTAATAGAGTGTCGTTATACTTTTGACTCGTTTGTAACCCTTTTAAAACTTCGTTGCGCTCTTTAAGTATCCGGCGATAGTTATTGAGGTGTAAAAGATAGGTTTTTTTAAGTTTACCTAACTCTAAATCCATAAAACGACGACGCTCTAAAGGGCTCCCTTTAACTAGTTCCAAATCCTCAGGGGCAAACATAACAATGTTTAAGCTACCGAGATAGTCACTCAATCGCACCGCCTCTATTCGGTTGTATTTTGCTTTCTTACCGTGTTTTGATAAAACAACATCTAACTCTATAGGTTTGTTCTCAAACGATAAGAGACCGTGGATTTTCGCGAATTCTGCGTTAGTTTGAATGACTTCAGTGTCTTTAGGTGTTTTGTGAGATTTGGTAATGGCAAGCATATGAATAGCCTCTAAAATCGTAGTTTTACCTTGGGCGTTATCCCCTACAATGATATTAATGTGAGGATGACAGTGTAAATCAAACGTGGTGTATAAGCGAAAATGAGAGAGTTTTAACTGCTCAAGCTTCATCGGTGATGAAATACGTGGCGAACCCCTTAATTAAAACCGTAGAACCTGGATAGATTTTTCGACCTCTTCTTTGATCTTGTTCGCCATTAATAACAATCGTATGGGTGGCCAAAACCTGTTTGACCTCTCCACCGCTTGAAGCAAGATTTACGTACTTCAGTAACTGACCTAAAGTGATGTATTCTGTGTGGATTTGAACTCTCTCCATGGTTACCACTCTTTCATATATATATTTATAATATATTATATAATACTATAGTATTAAAAACAAGGAATTACCGCATAAAAAAAGACTCTTTCGAGTCTTCTTTAAGGATCTAATCCGTTTTGACCGGTAAGATTAGTTGAAGCATATTTTCATCGTATTCACCGGTGATGATAAAGGGACGAATTTCACCGGTAAAATTAACAGTGACTTCGCTTGACGCAAAGACTTTTAAAGCCTCGATAATGTACTTAGAACTAAAGGCGATTTTAATCGGTGACCCAACCACTTCATCGACAGGATAAACTTCCTCTAATACACGGCCAATTTCAGGAGAGTTCGACGTTATCTCGACAATATCATCCGCTCTTAAATCGAGTTTTACGATGGCGTTATGACCATCTCGACTCGAAAGTAAACTCGCGCGTTCAATAGCTGTCATTAAGTTTTCTTTATTAAATTTAATCCGTACAGGAAATTCTTGAGGAATTAATTTAGATGTCTCTGGGTAGTTCCCTTCTAAAAGACGAGAGACAAAAAGCACGTTGTTGTATTTAAAGAGCACACGGGATTGATCGAAATGAATCTCGACATGGTCTTGGTTGTTTTCTAAAATTTTCATTAACTCTTCTAAACTTTTTCCAGGAACAATCACTTGCATGGCATCATACTCATTTTCTAAAGTAATCGTTTTTTGGCTTAACCGATAAGAGTCTGTCGCCACTGCAGTTAAGTTTTTACCATCAATTTTCAAATTTACACCGGTTAAAATAGGCCGGTTTTCAATGGTTGAAGTTGCAAAAGCGGTCTGGCGAATAATCGTTTTTAAGGTGCGGACGTTAATGGATACAAAATTCGCTTTTTCGTTAAAGGCAATATTCGGATAATCATCGAGTTCAAGCATGTTCAACGTAATATCAGAATGATCGGCTTCGATACGTAAAAGATTGTCGTCAACATAAGACATTTGTACTAACTGCCCGTCGAGTTTCCGAACGATTTCTATAAAATACTTTCCAGGAATTAACACCGAGCCTTCTTCTTCAACATTTAAACTCGCGTCCTCAATGGTCATTTTAATGGAAATATCAGAGTTGCTTGTGGTAATCACAATGCTCTCTTTTAAAACATCCATTTTAATCCCTTGTAAAGCGGGATTAGGGGTTTTATTCGATAGTGCTTTTTGAGCGATGATTAAATGGTAGAGAAGTTTATCTTTATTCATTTCAAAACGCATAAGCTCACCTCTTATATTTATTAGTCTTTAAAACTTATTATTATTAGTGTAACGTGGAAATGTGGAAAGTACAAATCTAACGCCTTTATTATACCATATTAAGCGGTAAAACGGCTATTTATTTTTAGTTTTCTCCACATTTCATCGACAATTTCTCCACATCAATTTTGACGTTCTTATCGATTTGAATATCGTTGCTTATTTTTTCAACAGAATGCATCACTGTTGAGTGATCACGGTTACTAAAATAGGTGCCGATTCGCTTGTAAGGAAGATCATAGATTGTCTTAATCAGGTACATCGCCACTTGTCTAGGAAACATGAAGTTTTTTGTGCGTTTTTTAGAGACGAGATCACTGGTAGTAATGCCGTAATAATCACTCACAATACTGAGAACATTATTGATTTTTGATTTAACGAAAT
>SKFS01000037.1 GCA_007117885.1 Candidatus Izemoplasma sp. | reverse complement strand
CAAGATTATGCTTCAATCGATAATGCACCTGAAGAAAAAGAAAGAGGAATCACAATTAACACTGCACACATCGAGTACTCAACGGAAGCGCGTCACTACGCACACGTCGACTGCCCAGGCCATGCTGACTATGTTAAAAACATGATCACTGGTGCTGCACAAATGGACGGCGCAATCTTAGTTGTTAGTGCTGCCGATGGACCGATGCCACAAACACGTGAGCATATCTTATTAAGCCGCCAAGTTGGTGTACCTAAACTTGTTGTCTACATGAACAAAGTTGATATGGTAGACGACGAAGAGTTACTTGAACTTGTCGATATGGAAATTCGCGATTTACTAAGCGAGTATGACTTCCCAGGTGACGACATTCCTGTCATCCGCGGTTCAGCTTTAAAAGCACTTGAAGGCGATGAAACTCACGAGGAAAGCATCGTTGAACTTATGGAAGCTGTCGATACTTACTTCGATACTCCAGTTCGTGAAACAGAAAAGCCATTCTTAATGCCTGTTGAGGATGTCTTCAGTATTACTGGACGTGGAACAGTAGCGACTGGCCGTGTTGATCGTGGTACTGTTAAAGTTCAAGAAGAAGTTGAAATCGTAGGGATTAGACCAACACGTAAAACCGTTGTTACAGGTGTAGAAATGTTCCGTAAATTACTCGACCGCGCAGAAGCCGGCGATAATATCGGTGCATTATTACGCGGTATCACACGTGATGACGTTCAACGTGGACAAGTTCTTGCAAAACCAGGAAGTGTTACACCACACACTAAATTCCGTGGTGAAGTTTACGTATTAAGTAAAGAAGAGGGTGGACGTCATACCCCATTCTTCTCAAACTACAGACCGCAATTCTATTTCCGTACTACTGATGTTACAGGTGTTATCGAATTACCACAAGGTGTTGAGATGGTTATGCCTGGCGACAATGTAGAAATGATTGTTGAACTGATTCATCCAATCGCGTTAGAACAAGGAACTAAGTTCTCTATTCGTGAAGGTGGACGCACTGTTGGTGCAGGCGTTGTTGCCGAAGTTCTTAAATAATCAATCAGAATAAAATGTCAAAGGCCATAAAGTTAGGATCAGATGATCTTCTATCTTTACGGCCTTTTTTAAACAGTCTTTATAAGGCAAAAATCTAAGACACGGAGGAAGCGTAAAATGAAACAATACCCAACCGAGAATATTCGTAATATTGCAGTTATTGGCCACCTTGGATCCGGTAAAACGTCACTCACTGAGTCGCTACTATACGTCTCAGGTGGCATAGAAAAAAAGGGTGAAGTCGAAAAGAAAAGCACGGTTTCCGATTATTTACCTGAAGAACACAACCGCTTAACGTCTTTATCAAGCAGTCTTATTCCCGTAGAATGGGGGGAGTATAAGCTCAATTTCATCGACACACCTGGAAGTGAAGAGTTCGTCGGGGAAATCAACCAAGCCCTCGCAGTTGTTAAAGCGGCGATCTTAGTTATCGATGGGTCAAAAGGCATTGAAGTCGGTACAGAAAGACTTTGGATGGAACTCAACCAAAGACATATCCCAACGATCATTTTTATTAATAAACTCGATAAAGAAAACATTAAGTTCGACGAACTTATTCAAAATATTCGTAACCGTTTTGGTAAACAATCCGTTCCATTTGCATGGCCGATCGGCGAAGGCGAAAGCTTTAACGGATACGTTGATCTTGTCGATCATGTCGCAAAAGTCTCTGACGGCAATCAGTGTGTGCCTACAGAAATGCCTGAAGACCTTAGCGACACCATCGATGAAATGCGTGAACTCATCATCGAATCAGTTGCCGAAACCTCAGAAGCACTCATGGAGAAATATTTCGAAGGTGAAGAACTCACAGAAGGTGAAATTCGCACTGGCTTAAGACTCGGTGTTTTAAACGGCGACTTAAAACCGATTCTCGTCGGTTCAGCAACCAAGACACTTGGCATCCGGACCATGCTAGATATGTTAGGAAAGTTCCTTCCAGCACCCAATGAGTTGAAAGCGATGAAAGGCATTGACATTGAAACTAAAGAAGCCATCGAGCGCAAGACAAGCAACGATGAACCGTTTAGTGCGTATGTCTTTAAAACCACAGTGGATCCATTCATTGGCGCAGTAAACCTTTTCAAAATCATCTCAGGCACCCTGAAATCAGGAAAAGAAATCTTAGTCACAAACACCAAGAAAACAGAAAAGGTTAATCAATTATTTACATTAAAAGGGAAAATACAAGTGCCTGTAGAAGAACTCTCCGCAGGTGACATCGGTGCCGTTGCAAAACTTGACAATATCTTTACCGGTGCCACGTTATCCGATCCTAAAAAACCAGTTTTATATACCCCTGCAGAGATTCCTTCACCGACAATCTATGTTGCGATTCAACCTAAACATAAACAAGATGAGGACAAAATCTCTACAGCGTTACAACGTCTCAATGTTGAAGACCCTACGTTTGAAGTTAAACGAAGTAAAGAAACCGGACAACTATTAATTGGCGGACAAGGTATGACCCACATTGGCTTCATTTTAGAGAAAATGAAAAATATGTTTAAAGTGGATGTCGAAACGTCCGATCAAAAAATCGTCTACCGTGAAACCATTAAAAAGCCGACACAAGCCCAAGGACGCCACAAAAAGCAATCGGGTGGTTCCGGTCAGTTCGGCGATGTGTGGATCCGTTTTGAACCACTTAATCCAAATGAACATAACTTTGAGTTTGCGGAGGAAGTCTTTGGTGGCGCAGTGCCTAAAAACTACTTTCCAGCCGTTGAAAAAGGTCTTATTGAAACCTTAGAATATGGCCCCCTCGCAGGTTTCCCAGTGATCGGCTTAAAAGCCACGCTTTACGATGGTTCATACCATGCCGTTGACTCAAACGAAATCTCATTTAAATTGGCAGCCGCTCTCGCCTTTAAAAACGCAGTTAAGGATGCTCAACCAACAATTTTAGAACCAATTATGCGGGTTGATATCACAGTCAAAGACGACTATGTCGGCGATGTTATGGGCGATATCAATAAACGCCGCGGTCGTGTTTTAGGGATGGAACCCATCGCAGACGGTCTTCAACGCGTCTCGGCAGAAATTCCTGAAGCTGAAATCGTTAAGTATACCATCGATTTAAAAGCCATGACTCAAGGAAGTGGCGCCTTTGTTAGAGAGTTTGCTCGGTACGAGGAAGTTCCTGGCAACTTAATCGATAAAATCATTGAAGAATACAAAGAAGATTAATCAAAAAACGGCGGGTGTTAAAACGCCGTTTTTTAATGCTCAAGCCTATGGTATAATGAACTGAAATGCAAAGTATTAAGTCTGCATAAAATGCAAAAAAAAGGTATAATATCACCACAAGGAGTGAGCCTTATGTTTATTGATACCCACGTCCATTTAAACAATCCTAAACTCTATCAAAAACTCGATCACTATATCACTAAAGCTTTCGATCAAAACGTCCAGGCTTTAATTGTCATAGGTTATGATCATGAAACCAATCAAAAAGCACTCGAAATTGCGGATAAGCACGATCATATTTATGCTTCAATAGGCTATCACCCCACCATCGCTAAAGATTTAACAGCGGCTGATTTTGAGCTATTAGAACGATTATTAACTCATCCTAAAGTCGTTGCCATCGGTGAATGTGGCCTTGATTTTTACTGGGATAAAGATCACGAGAACGAGCAAATCCATGTCTTTAAAAAGCACATAGAACTTGCCCAAAAAAGGGCTTTGCCGATCGTTGTTCATATGCGTGACGCAACAGAAAAAACCTACTTAACACTTAAAGAAAGTGCGCCACTTAAAGGGATTATGCACTGTTATAGTGGCTCTAAAGAGATGGCCGATAAATTTATCGCACTCGGTTTGCATATCTCGCTAGGTGGGCCAGTAACCTTTAAAAACGCGAAAACACCAAAAGACGTTGCGAAAATTGTACCACTAGATAAACTCTTAATCGAGACCGATGCCCCGTATTTAGCACCTCATCCTTATCGAGGTAAGCAAAATGACTCAAGTTTGTTACCGCTGATCGCTCAAGCCATCGCAGAAATCAAACAGGTCTCATTAGAAACCATAGCAAACCATACAACAGCGAATGCTATCAAACTCTTCAACTTAAAGGAGGAAACAAAATGAAAAGACTATTCTTTTTACTACTCATCTTTTTTACATTGACACTCTCAGCCTGTGAATACTTATTTGAGGCCGATGAAACGCCTAAAATGTACTCTGAAAATGAGATTCGTGGCTTTATTGAAGAAGCGCTTGATCAAAGAGACTCTGAAAACTTACTGAACTTAACTGAGGAAGAAGTCACCCTTATTATTCAAAGTCTTTTAACTCCGACCCTCACTGAATCAGAAATTATTAACCTCGTAGAATCATACTTACCCAATGAACTCACCCGCGATGAACTCATAGCGATCATCGAAGCCTCGCTTCCTGAAGATCGCTATACAACCATCTACGATTTTGAAGACTTCGAAAATACAGTGACAGAGATGATCGAACGAGTCAGTCGAAGCGTTATTTATGTTCAAACGTCTTCGGGGAGTGGTTCCGGTGTTATTTATAAGCGGGAGGGTGATACGTATTACGTTGTCACAAACCATCATGTTATTCGTGAGGAACTCGAGAAACCAAATGAAAATCAACGAAATATCAATGTTTACTACGAACGTAACGGTCTTCTGAACATCATCGAAACCAGCGATACAAGAACAGTCGGTGGCGATGCCACGACAGATATTGCGGTGTTTACATTTACCTCCCCGAATCAAAGTTTTCCCGTTGCCCAGTTCGGTGATTCTTCGGTGATTAAACCTGGCCAATTTGTCTATGCTTTAGGCAATCCTTTAGGATTTCAGTATTACGGCACAGTAACCCAAGGTGTGGTGTCAGGAACAACACGTTATTATAACCCGATTAACGATGCTTTTAACGCCGTAGTGATTCAACACGATGCGCCTATGAGTCCTGGGAACAGTGGTGGCGCACTTGTCGATTTAAGCGGTAAAATCATCGGCATTAACTTTGCGAAAATCATCGATTCTGTGGCCGCCAACATTGGCTTTGCGATTCCATCAAACACCGTTGAACGGATTGTGACGATTCTTGAAGAACAGGGAAGCATACAAAGACCTTTCCTAGGCATCTCTGCGGATGTTTATTTCAATGTCTGCAATGTCGATTTTGGTGTATGTGTTAACGTAATTCAAGGTGGCGCTGCGGCAAACGCAGGTCTAATTGATGGTGACGTCATCATCGGGTTTAAACTTGAAGGTGAAGAAACATTCACAGAAATTTTAAACTTCCACGATTTACGCGAGGCAATCTTAAACCTTCAAGTCGGTGATCGTGTGATCATTCAATACATTCGAAACAGCATTACCTACAGTTCTTCACCCACAGAACTTGATGTTCACCCGGACGATCAATAAAATCGGTGATAATCCTTGTAATAATAGGCTGATTGCTATACAATGTTAAAGGCATAAAAGGAGGATACATCTATGGCACTCACCGCAGGAATTGTCGGTTTACCCAATGTCGGTAAATCAACGTTGTTCAATGCAATCACTAAAGCAGGCGCGCTTGCAGCAAACTACCCATTTGCAACCATCGAACCTAACGTTGGCATCGTTCAAGTTCCCGATGAACGACTCGCTGATATCGCCCGCATTGTCAACCCTAAAAAAATTACCCCAACAACTTTTGAGTTTACCGATATAGCCGGTTTAGTTAAAGGCGCTAGTCAAGGTGAAGGGCTCGGAAATCAGTTTCTTTCACACATCCGTGAAGTCGATGCAATCGTCCACGTTATCCGTTGTTTTGATGACAACGATATAACGCATGTTGACGGCGAAGTCAATCCGATTCGTGACATTGAAACGATTGAAATCGAACTCATATTTGCCGATTTAGATATCGTCGAAAAACGACTACCGAAAATTGCCAAGAAAGCTCAACTTAAAACCGATCCTTCAATTGAAAAGGAATACCAAATCTTAAAACGTATTCACGAACAACTTCACGATAATCAGCCGATCCGGACACTCAATTTTAACGATGACGAGATTAAACAGATTAAAGGATATGGCTTCTTAACACTAAAACCGATGATCTATGTCTGCAATATTCCTGAAAATGACTTTATCCATAAAACCATCAACACCCATCATCGCGCCGTCATTGATTATGCGCATGATAGCGCTCAAGAAGTTATTCCTATCAGCGCTAAAATTGAAGCCGACCTCTCTGACTTAGAGGACAGTGAGAAACAGGAATATTTTAATGAGTTAGGCATCGAAAAATCAGGACTCGAAGAACTTATTAAACGTTCCTACAAACAACTCAAACTAGAAACATTTTTCACTGCAGGGGAAAAAGAAGTGCGCGCGTGGACCTTCCAAAAAGGATTTACAGCGCCCCAATGTGCCGGCATTATCCACAGTGATTTCGAACGTGGATTTATCCGCGCTGAAACGATTCACTACCATGATTTAATGGCCTATCAATCAATGGTCAAAGCTAAAGAAGCAGGCCGTGTTCGTTCAGAAGGAAAAACCTATAAAGTCATCGATGGCGATATCGTTTTATTCCGCTTTAATGTTTAGGAGGTACTCAATGTCTATTCAAACCGTATTCGATTATATAGCCCTTACCTTTCTCCTTTTTTTCATCACTTTTTTCTTCGATATTTTCATAAAATACATCAAGTATCGTCAAATAACCCCAAGGAAGATGTTGACATTTAAACAGGGTGGATTATTTGAGCACTACCGGATTGTTTTAATTTTGCTTTTTGTGATTATTGTAACCCATAGCGTTACAGGGCTCAGTCCTTTTGAGGACAATGTGTTCTTTAGAATCATCAACTTATTCACCTTTACCTCTATCTCATTGATTTTTCTTGTGTTTGTGCTCATCTTTGTCTTCTATTTTATAAGTATTCTCTACGTAAAAATCCGTCGAGTTGAAGATGCCCAAGCCTTTTATCGAGATAAGAGCCACACCATCATTAAAGTTGCATTCATCATTTCTTTCGTGATTGTGGGTGGCCTCTTTATTCAAGCACTTATTGCTTTAATTAACTAAGCATGCCAAGCATGCTTTTTTATATCAATTCATGCTATAATAATGAGCGGGTGATACTATGAAAGCAACAATTATTTCTGTTGGAAACGAACTATTAAATGGTAAAACAGTGAACACAAACGCTAGTTATATCGCAAAAGAACTACGTAGTATAGGCATGACAGTTACACGGACCATCGCGATCAACGATGATCCTAAGTGGATTTTTAAAACGCTTGAAGAAACCACTGATCAAGTCATCATCTTTACCGGTGGACTAGGTTCAACCAGCGATGATCTCACAAAAGAAAGTGTCGCACAGTATTTTCACTTAAAACTCTACCGCCATGAAGAAAGCTTAAACCGGATTCGTAGACACTTTGAAAAAAGTCAACGAAAG
This sequence comes from Candidatus Izemoplasma sp., assembly GCA_007117885.1. Classification (GTDB taxonomy): domain Bacteria; phylum Bacillota_I; class Bacilli_A; order Izemoplasmatales; family Izemoplasmataceae; genus CSBR16-104. Next base: position 17,347 of record SKFS01000037.1, on the reverse strand, counting down.
ATGCCCAGTGTCAATGAAAAACAAGCGTACTTTCCCAAAGAAGCACTCATTCTAAACAACGATTACGGCACGGCTCCAGGTGCGATCATTCAACTAAAACGTCAAACCATTGTTCTCTTACCTGGACCCCCTCAAGAACTCATTCCGATGTTTGCCTATGTAAAGACTTATCTTGAAGAACGCCACAACGAAACGATTTACCAGCAAGGCTATCTAGTCGCTGGAACAAGTGAGTCTGAAATGGAAGAGCAGCTGAAACCACTCTATACTAAACATCCTGAAGTCACCATTGCACCGTACGCTGGACTTGGTGAAATAACCTATATGATGACCTCAAGCAATCTTTCTCTCCTCAACAAAGCCATGGCCGATTTTAAGAAACTTTTTTCACTGTATATCGTCGGTCCTTATGATCAAAGTTTAGAAACGATTATCGTCGAACGATTGATGGCCCAAAATCAGACCATCAGCTTTGTTGAATCGTGTACAGGTGGCATGATTGCTTCACGGTTAATCAATGCTCCAAATGCATCTAAAGTTTTTAATGAATCGTTTATTTTTTACGCCGATCAGTCAAAGATTAAACACCTTGGGATAAACCAAAGCATCATCGAACGTTTTGGCTCGGTGAGTGCACAATGCGTCTATGAACTCGCCTATCAACTCGGACAGCGAACCGATGCCTCTTTAACACTCAGTGTTTCCGGTATTGCAGGTCCTACAGGAGGCAGTGCTAGTAAACCTATAGGGACCATCTATTATGGCATTCATTATGAAGGGAAAACAAAAACCTATCATAAAATCTTTGTTGGGAACCGGGAAATGATCCGTCAAAAAGCGACAGCCTTTGCCTATTATCTTATGATTAAAACTTTAAACCATGAAGATATCGCTAGCTAAAAAAACAGTCCACAACATTGAACTCTTAGAGTACACCCATCCAAAGGCTGAAAAACTTTTATTTTTACAACACGGCATTCACTCAAAAAAAGAAAACGTTATGAACTTATACGGGGTAACGCTTGCTAAACTTGGCTATAAAGTCATTGCGATTGACGCCTTTAAACACGGCAATCGCATTGCAGAGCCCTTTCTTTCAAAAGATGAAGATCAATGTGCACTCGAAACGATGGACGTGGTTAAACAAACTGCAGTTGACATCCAGGCTATCTTTGAAGAAAACTATCGTAAAGAGTTCAAAAAATTTGATATCATTGGTATTTCAATGGGCGGACTTATCGCCTACTATTTGTCTACCATTACCGAGACGATCGATCAACTCGTTTGTTTAATCAGTAGCCCACAATTTCTAGAAGCTGCGAACTATACCTTTCCTGAAGAACGGCAAAACAAGCATAAGGCACAAAGTAATCAAGTCTTAAACGAAATCAAAGGTATTGATCCAAGTCAACGGGTAGAAAAAATGGTCTTTCATCGTTTAATTATGATGAACGGTGAGTATGATCGTGTGATTCCCTACCAACAAAGTGAGGATTTTTACATCAATCATCCAGATCGCTCTATCATCTTTAAACGCTATCCCACAGAACACAAAATAAGCCAACCGATGTTTGAAGATTTACAAGCACTATTAAAAGAAAGTTTTTAGGAGGCAACCATGCAAATTAAAGTTCTTGGTAGTGGCTGTAAAAAATGTGAACTTCTCGAAAAGAACACACGCACAGCCCTAAAAAATCTCGGATTTGAAGCGACAATCGAAAAAGTTAAAGACCCAGATAAGATCGCTGAGTACGGCATTTTGCAAACGCCAGGACTAATCGTCAATGGTGAAGTTAAACTCGCGGGTAGAGTCGCCACAGCGAAAAAAATAATGACGCTATTACGCTAAGATTTTAGCAATGAAAAAAACATGTCTCAGTGTTTACAATCCCATTGTGCTGTGATATAATACTTTACCGTGAGTTTACAACTCATCCTTGCTGTTTTACAGCCAATAGACCATAAGGAGGATTAGCATGACTAAATACGAAATTATGTACATTATTCGTCCTACGCTCGAAGAAGAAGCACGTAAAGCTTTGATTGAAGAACTCAACACCATCTTTACATCACGTGACTCTTTAGTGCGTAAAGTCGATGAATGGGGCATGCGGGATTTAGCGTACGAAATCGAAAAGCATACTAAAGGATATTACGTTGTCCTTGATGTCACTGCAAACGATGAAGCACGTACTGAATTTGACCGCATTGCACGTATTCGCGAAGATGTCTTACGTTATTTAATTATCAAAGATGTTCGATAGAAAGGTGATAGTATGATTAACCGAGCCATTTTAGTCGGAAGATTAACCAAAGATCCAGAACTAAGACATACTGCAAATGATATTCCCGTCGCTACATTTACCCTTGCTATCAACCGCCCATTCTCAAATCAAAGCGGTGAGCGCGAAGCAGACTTCATTCCTTGTGTTGTTTGGCGCCGTCAAGCAGAAACCGTTGATCGCTTTCTTTCTAAAGGAAGTTTAGTCGGTGTTGAAGGACGCATTCAAACACGCTCGTATGATGATCAAGATGGCAACCGTCGATACATTACAGAAATCGTCTGTGATTCTGTACAGTTTTTAGAAACAAAAGCGATGAGTGAAAATCAACAAGACGAATCACCAACCCGTTCAGAGACGCAAAAATCAAGACCTCAAGATGATATCGTTTCTGAAGACGATCTACCATTTTAAAAGGAGGAATAATTCATGGCAAGACCTAACAATTTCCGTAGACGCCGTAAAAAAGTGTGCTACTTCACTGAGAACAAGATAAAATATATTGATTACAAAAATGTTGATATGTTAAGACGCTTTATTTCTGACCGTGGTAAAATCTTACCTAAACGTGTTACAGGAACTAAGGCAGGTTATCAAAAAGAGCTCAGTGTTGCGATTAAACGCGCACGTCATATGGCTTTACTACCTTTCGTTAAAGACTAAAAATACACCAGCACGGTGTATTTTTTTTATAAAAAAATCCTGTTTTCACAGGATTAGGTATTCAAAGGCTTAATCTTTACCATCAAATAGATAAAGGGTGTGTCAAGCGCTGCCACAATCAACTTGATTAGATAGGTTGTCAAGATAATATCCCAAAGGATTGCATTTGGAACAAGCCCTAAAAAAGCGATTGGGACAAAAATCATTGTATCGATTAACTGGCTAATCGATGTTGAACCTATGTTACGTATAAAAAGTAGCTTAGGACTCATTAAACGCGCTTTAATCTTTTGAAATAAATAAACATCAAGCAGTTGACTGATTAAGTATGCTACAACACTGCCTAAGGCAATTCTTGGAATTAACTCAAAAATCGTTCTGAGGGCATTATCGATTTCAAGATTATCAGTAATCGCTTCAAATCGTAACGCGATCTGCATTATAATCACTGTCGCTAACAACGTGAAGAAACCAATATATACCGCCTTCTTCGCTTCCTTAAGGCCATACTTTTCATTCAACAAGTCGGTCGCTAAAAACAACGAACCAAACATGATATTTCCAAGTGTTGCCGTAAACGTAAAAAGCTCGACCATTTTAACAACTTGGATATTAGCAAGCACCGTTCCCATTGCAATCCAGGCAAACAGACCGGTTTTTCCAAAAAACGTGTACGATAAGACAATAAGTATAAAATTAATTAAAGCAAAAAAGAACCATATAAGTTCATTCGACATAATATTCCTCCTAGTTTTGATAACGCAGGATGGTTTCGAACTGCGAATACTTGGGTATTCTAGCGAAGATTTCTTACTTTGTCAAGTCTTTCATTAATTCCCTTTAAACAAGTTTCATTGAAATCACGATTGTGGTATAATATTTTAAGCAAAGTGCAGTGATGAGGTGAATCGCATGCATCAAAAACTCGCAATTATATCCGCATTCGTTTTTGTGGTATGGCTAATCTTAGTCGTGCTCTTTATGAATCAAGATACCATCGTATTTATTTTAGGCTTATTTGCGCTCGCGTATATCTTTAACGCGCTATTTTACCTTGTCTATTTTACGAAAAAGAACCTGACGATTAAACAGCTCAACGATGCACTCAGTACGAAGGAAGATTTACTAGTAAGAAAAGACAGTGTTGAAAAAACACTTATTCATGAGCTCCCTACAGGAATCGTGATGTACAATGACACGCACGATATCGTTTGGGCGAACACGATGGCTAAAGAAATCTTTCAAAACACGTTGTTGTCAAAAAATCTTTCATTAATCCATAAACCATTGAAAGAGTTTTTAAGTAGTGATGAACGGCCTCATCAGGTTGTTATGAAGATTTATGAGCATCATTATGATATCCTCGTTGATGATGCGTTAAAGACACTTTATTTCTATCGCGTTTCTGAACGCGAGGAAGTCAAAAAGTTCAATTATGAGTATACCGATGTTGTAGGAATCATTCATCTTGATAACCTAGAAGATGCCATTGCGGTATTGGATGTTCAAGAAAAAAGTGAGGCCCAAGGTCAGTTTTTAGGCGCTTTAGATGATTGGGCAGACGCATTTGGATTTTATATACATCCGATAAGCGTTTCAAAAATCCTTGTCTTTATGCACCGTAAAAACTTACTCTCTGTCATCTCAAATCAGTTTCAAATCATCGAACAAATTTCCGAGATATCAAAGCAATACGAACTTATGGTAACAATGAGTGGTGGTTTTGCTTGTGCGAACATTCCTTTAAATCAACTCGGAGAGCTTGCTGAATCAGCACTCGATTTAGCGTTAAGTCGTGGCGGCGATCAAGTGGTTATTAACGTGACCGGTGAACCGCTTAAATACTTTGGAGGAAACACGAACACTCAAGAGAAGAGAACACGGATTTCAAGCCGACTCAATGCCCAAAAACTTGCGATGTTATTCGACAATGCAGAAACAGTTTATATCGCGCCTCATACCTTTCCTGATACCGACGCTTTAGGTGCCGCAATTGGGGTCTTAAAGATGGCCTTGGCGATGAAAAAAGAAGCCTATATTGTCTTAAACTTCAGTGAACTTGACAAGACAGTACGTAAGATTTTACAACTTATGGAATACGAGTATGTAAGTTTACTAGAATACATTATCAGCCATGAAGAAGCACTTCTAGAAGCGCACCGAGAAGATTTACTTGTGCTTATTGATCACCATTCTTTCGGTCAGGTTCTCGATGAGAGACTCCTGACAAAGATTCCTCATCGAGTGATTATCGACCATCACCGTAAGCTATCCGATTTTATCCCTGATGCGAAACTGAGTTATATTGAACCGTATGCTTCAAGCTCAACCGAACTTGTCGTTGAGATGATTAATGTCTTTGGACAGGAGACATCGATAAACCCATTTGAAGCTACCGTCATGCTTTCAGGCATTATTGTCGATACAAACAACTTTATGTATCGTACGGGATCACGAACGTTTGAAGCCGCTTCGATACTACGTAAATATGGGGCGGATACGTACAAAGTAAAAACCATTCTGCGAGAATCACTGAAAGATATTCAAATTAAATCACAGCTCCTCTCACTCGCAGAAGTTGTAAAAAAACGCTTTGCGATTGTGATTGTCCCTGAGCATATTGAGATTACTCGAACTTTACTAGCCCAAGTGGCGGACGATCTTTTAGATATTGATAATATTGTTGCGGCGTTTGCACTCGGTAAACTAAGCCATACATCGATCGGTATTAGTGCACGAAGCTTAGAAGGGTTCAATGTTCAAGTCGTGATGGAAAAATTCGGTGGTGGCGGCCACTTAAATAACGCCGGTGCACAAATCGAAACCACGGATACCGATAAAGTTAAAAGTGATTTAGTTGAGGTTTTAGAGAATGCGATACAGGAGGAAAAACCGATGAAAGTAATATTGAAAAAAGATTTAAAAAATAAAGGTCGAAAAGGGGAAGTTATTGAAGTCGCTGCTGGTTATGGAAACTACTTATTAACAAGTAAACAAGCGATTGAGGCAACCCCTGAAAACATGCAGATTCTTGAAACTGAAAAAGACCAAATCAAAGCTCAAGAAGCCGCCGAACTCGAAGCGATGCAAGCCTTAAAACAACGGATTGATTTTAGAGCTGTAAAACTACCTGTAAAAATCGGTGAAACAGGGAAGTTTTTTGGAAAAGTCAGCACCAAGCAAATCGCCGATGCCTTAAAGCAACAACATCAAATTGATGTCGATAAACGCAAGATACAGTTGGATCAAACTATCGATGCGCTCGGAACTTATCAAGTGCAAGTAAAGCTACATAAAGATGTGACGGCAACGTTTGAACTGCTTATTGTGGAAGCCTAAATGGAAGAGCGCACAGTACCTCATAATTTAGAAGCCGAGCAAAATGTTTTAGGGGCAGTGTTCATTGATCCGAACACAATTAAAGTTCTTGCGGATAAACTTGAAGTTAATGATTTTTATAATCGTCGTCATCGCTTAATCTATGGCGCAATACTTGAGTTATATAAGGAAAAAATCGATATTGATTACACGACACTCGTCGATCGTTTAGAAACATCTGAACTAATTATTGATGCAGGCGGTTCAGATTATATTTTAGGTTTATCGGATACCACGCCATCGATCGTGAACCTCGAGCATTATATTAATATTGTTCGTGATAAAGCGATTGTGCGAAACATGATTGAAGTAGCCAAAGAAATCGTCGATGAGGGTATGAAAGCCAAAGACATGATTAGTTTTATCGATGACGCTGAAAAACGGGTTTTCGATGTTTCAAAGACACGAAGAACGACGGATTTTATCTCAATCGCTCAAGCGACGAGTGAAGTCATCGCAAAAACAGAGTTTGCGAAAAATAAAGAGGATGTTTTACTTGGTCTAGATACCGGATTCAGTGAGATTAATCATTATATTTACGGTCTTCAAGCTAGTGAACTCTATATCATTGCTGCACGCCCTTCGATGGGAAAAAGTGCCTTTGCTTTAAATATAGCAACCAATGTCGCCAAAACAAAAACGCGACCCTATGTTGCCTTTTTCTCACTGGAGATGGGGGTTGACCAACTCGTCAGTCGGATGCTTTCAAGTGAAGCCAATGTTAGGAGTAGTCGATTAAGAACGGGAGCACTCGATCCATTAGAGTGGCAGCAAATTAATGTAGCCAGTGATCGACTCGCAAACTTGAATATCTTATTTGATGACTCAGGCACAGTAAAAGTGACCGATTTAAGACAAAAGTGCCGTAAACTTGCCCAAGAAGGCAAGCTTGATTTAGTTGTTATAGATTACTTGCAACTCCTTTCAGGTTCAGACCGCCAACAAGCCAATCGCGTTCAAGAAGTATCAGAAATTTCGCGAACACTGAAAGAAATGGCAAGAGAACTGAAAATTCCTGTAATCGCGTTATCGCAATTATCGAGAAGTGTTGAACAGCGCACCGATAAACGTCCAATATTAGCGGATCTTCGTGAATCCGGCTCCATCGAACAAGATGCTGATGTTATCTTCTTCTTATATCGTCCTGATTACTACGAAAACGATCCGAAAAATTTCACGGATGAAGTTTTAGTGATAATCTCAAAAAACCGCTCAGGGGCTGTAAACACAGAAGGCATCAAGCTCATCTTTAAAAAGCAGTACAGTAAATTTAGAAATCGTCGACTCGCTTCGGATACAGAGACTTCCGATGACGACCTTGCCGATTTAGATTAACACGCAGTTTGCGTGTTTTTTTATGAATAGTTATCGCATTTTAAAATAACCAGTGGTATAATATGTCGTTGTCTATACTGTCTATCATGGTGATATGAATGAACCGAAAAAATAACCGCACTAAACCAATGAAAGTTAAAATCGATTTAACCGAAGGCAGCATTTTAAAAAAACTGCTTATTGTTGCAGTTCCGATGTTGCTCACAAGTCTTGTACAAATGCTTTATAACCTTACAGATATGTTTTGGGTTGCCCGTGTTGATCGCATTGGCCTTGATCCAACGATTGCAGTTGCAGCCGTAGGCACAGCGGGTTATTATATGTGGTTTGGGTTTGGCTTGATCCTTATAGCGAAAGTCGGTGTCAGTGTCAAAGTCAGTCAAGCCGCTGGTAAAAACGACGCGGAAAGAGTGAATAGTATTGCCACTAACGGACTCATTACCATGGCTATTATGGCACTTCTATTTTCTTTTTATGGGATGTTCTTTAATCATCACTTCGTGGGCATTTTTCAAATTACTGATGGGGATGTTGTCGACCAAGCAATGCGTTACATGCGCATCGTTACGAGTGCGGGGTTAGCGTTTTTTCTAGTGAACATGTTCAATGGTGTATACGACGGTTTAGGTAAAACCATTAATACGTTTTATATTGCTGGAAGCGGACTTGTTTTAAATATGATTTTAGACCCAATTATGATTTTGGGCTTAGGACTCGGTGTTCAAGGGGCTGCGTTAGCTACCGCCTTTTCACAAACCGTTGTATTAATAATCTACCTCATTATATACCATTCATCAAAACGGCCTGCCATCCTTTCTTTTAAAAAATATCTATCCCCTAAAGTTATTAAAGAAATCTTTGTTTTAGGCCTGCCAGTCGGGATTCAAAGTATGCTTATGACTGCAATTTCGATTGTCTTAGGGATTATGGTGGCACAATATGGTCCCTCAATTATGAGTGTCTCCCGTATCGGCAGTCAGATTGAGGCGTTGAGTTGGATGATTGCTTCTGGATTTCAGGTCGCCTTAGCGGCATTTGTTGGTCAAAACGTAGGAGCAGGGCAGTACGCTCGAGTTAAAGACGGTTATGTTACAAGCATGAAAGTTCTTATACCATATGGCTTGGCGATTAATGGGTTACTGTTCTTTGGCGCGAAACCACTCTTTTCACTGTTTATCGATAGCCAACCGACACTTGATCAAGGCATTACATACTTAAGAATACTGAGTGTCTCACAGTTGTTTATGATATTGGACATGGTCACTGCAGGGGCTTTCAATGGATTTGGAAAGACCTATATACCCTCAGCTATCCAAATGTTTGGTAACGCCATCCGTATTCCACTTGCGATGGGTTTAAGCACGATAATGATTCCTGAAGTCAATGGAATTTGGTGGGCATTAAACATTAGTTCAGTCTTTAAAGGTACCGTTTTATTCATCTTGTTTTTACTGTTTATTATTCGTTTCAATAAACGGCTACAAAGTCATCAAGTTGCAAATTATGGTACGGTATAATATAATAACTCCGGAGTGATAAAATATGAAAGATCGATTAGAAAAAATCGTTGAACGGTACGAAGACATTACTAAACAGCTTAGTGATCCAACGATCGTTAGCGATATTAAACGTTTAACCCAATTAAGTAAAGAACAAAGTAATCTCGAAAAAACCGTTACTACCTATAAGGATTACCTAGACACAGAAAGTACCATCAGCGATCTTAAACAACTGACAAAAGATGATGATGAAGACATTCGTGAAATGGCTACGTTAGAACTTGAAGAGAGTAAACAGAAACTTAAAGAGCTCGAAGAAGCATTAAAAGTACTCTTAATTCCTAAAGATCCTAACGATGATAAAAACGTTATTATCGAAATTCGTGGCGCTGCAGGTGGGGATGAAGCGAATATTTTTGCCGGGGACTTATACCGTATGTACTTAAAGTACGCTGAAAGCCGTAGTTGGAAAATTGAACTTATCAACACTGTGGATAACGAAGCGGGCGGGTTTAGTCAGGTTGAGTTTGCTGTATCAGGGGATAGCGTTTACTCACTGATGAAGTATGAGTCAGGTGCACACCGTGTCCAGCGGGTCCCACAAACAGAATCTCAAGGACGTATCCATACGTCTACCGCCACGGTGCTAGTCTTACCAGAAGCCGAAGACATCGATGTAGAAATGAACATGAATGATTTACGCATTGATACATTTCGCTCGAGTGGTTCCGGCGGCCAAAGTGTTAACACAACCGATTCAGCCGTGAGAGTCACTCACGTTCCTACAGGCATTATCGTGACATGCCAAGACGGTAAGAGTCAACACGAAAATAAAGCGACAGCCTTAAAAGTCATGCGTGCACGACTGCACGACCGATTCGTTCAAGAACGCATGGAAAAAGAAGGTCAAGAACGCCGCAGCAAAATCGGTACTGGCGATCGTAGTGAAAAGATCCGTACCTACAATTATCCTCAAAACCGCATCACAGATCACCGTATTGGTTATACCATACAGCAACTCGACCGGGTGATGGAAGGCAAGCTTGATCCGATTATCGATGCCTTAGTCGATGAGGAGTTAAAACGTAAACTTGCGGGTGAATAGTCAAAGGAGAAAAACCATGCCAACGTATCATGAAGCATTAAAAATAAATGAGCAATATGCCATAGATAATCAAAAAGAACCGAGTGCAATAAAAATACTACTCTTACATTTTACTAAGTTAAAGAGTGCACAACTGATCGATCGACTTCACGATGAAATGGACCATAGAACCTATCTTCATTTCTTAAAAGCCGTTGATCAATACGTGATTAAAAATCGTCCTATCCAACATATTACTGAAACAGAGTATTTCTTTGGCTACCGATTTACTGTCAATCATCAAGTATTGATTCCGCGTTTTGAAACAGAAGAGCTGGTAGCATACACACTAGACTTAAAGAAAACCGTTTTTAAAGATAAAGCGGTATCCCTTCTTGATTTAGGCACAGGCTCCGGGTGTTTAGCGATTACCTTAAGCTTAGAAGACCCGTCGATTAAAGCTGAAGGTAGCGACATAAGTCAAGAAGCCATCGAGATTGCCCAACACAATGCAACAAACTTATCGGCAAATGTCGTTTTTCATCAAGGAGACCTCTTCAAACCTTTAACAGGAAAGAAATACGACATACTTATTTCAAACCCACCGTATATACCTAACGGCGAGAAACTTGAGCCGAGTATTAAAGATTTCGAGCCCCATATCGCTTTATATGGTGGCGAAGATGGCCTCGATTATTACCGTGCGATTATTAAACAAGCCGAGCACTATTTAAACAACACGTACATCATCGCATTTGAACATGCGTACGATAAAGCGAAAGCAATTAAAAAACTCGCAAAGAAATATTTGAAAGGTGTTCGTATTATTCAAAAGCAAGATATGCAAGGCAAAGATCGTATGACTTTTATCGTAAAAAACGCATAAAAAAGTTATATATATCTATATATATAAAAAGTGTGTCGACTTGACACCTTTTTATTGCTTATGGCATAATAACAAAAGCCAAGGAGGGAAACGATGAAAAAACTAGTTATTGTCGAGTCACCGAGTAAATCAAAAACCATCAAACAGTATTTGGGTAACGATTACGAAGTGTTGTCATCCAAAGGGCACATCCGCGACTTATCGATTTCAAACGTGGGTGGACTAGGCTTAGATATTGAAAATAACTTCACCCCTAAATATGACATTATTAAAGATAAAGAAAAAACCGTTAAAGAGCTTAATCGTGCCGCAAAAAAAGTTGAAGAAATCTTCTTAGCGACTGACCCCGATCGAGAAGGGGAAGCGATTAGTTGGCATCTCAAAGAAATCCTCACAACGAAAACAACACCTGTTCGCCGTGTCATATTTAATGAAGTGACAAAAAAAGCCGTCACTGAGGCGTTTAATACACCAAGAGACATCGATTTAGCCTTAGTTTCAAGTCAAGAAACCCGCCGCATACTAGACCGTATAATCGGCTTTAAACTAAGCAAGTTACTTCAAAACAAAATTAAGTCTAAATCAGCCGGTAGAGTGCAAAGTGCCGCCTTAAAAATACTCGTCGAAAGAGAAAAGGAAATCGACGTCTTTAAACCTGAAGAATATTGGCGAGTCAAAGCGCTTTTTAATGAGTTTGATGCTGAACTCGCACGGATTGACCAACGTAAAGCAAAACTCTCAAATGAAGAAGAGACAAAAGCACTGATCGATACATTGTCCGATACGTTTACGATCGATAAAGTCAAAAACCGTGAGCGAAAACGGGCAGCGAAACCCTCTTTCACCACCTCATCTTTACAGCAAGAAGCGTCAAACAAACTTAACTTTACCGCACAAAAAACGATGTTGATAGCTCAAAGACTCTATGAAGGTATTGAACTTCAAAACGAAACGGTAGGCTTAATTACCTACATGCGAACTGACTCAAACCGTTTAAGCGATACATTTGTTACCCCAACCAAGAAGTACATCGAAAAAACGTATGGCGAAGACTATGTTGGTCGCCGCGCACAAAAGGCGCATAAAAAGAATATTCAGGATGCCCATGAAGCCATTCGACCAACCTCGATTGACTATCATCCAGATGCAGTTAAGAGTTATTTATCACGCGATGAGTATCGACTTTATCAGTTAATTTACTTAAGAGCGTTAGCCTCATTAATGCGCTCCGCAAGAGTCAGTTCAACAACCATCGATTTACACAACAAAAACACGGTGTTTAAAGCTCATGCGCAAAGCCTGTCTTTTGATGGGTATTTAAAAGTCTATGGCAAGTTTGAAAGTTTAGAACTTAAAACGTTACCTTCCCTTAAAGAAGGTGAAACTATAAGTGCTAATGCTTTTGTTCCTTCCCAACACTTCACTCAACCGCCGGCACGTTTTACTGAAGCAACGCTTATCAAAGAAATGGAAGAACTTGGTATTGGTAGACCCAGTACTTACTCACAAACTATCACGACCTTAAAAAACCGTAAATATGTCAAAATAGAAGAGAAGAAGTTCATTCCCACTGAACAAGGACGATTGACGATCGATAAACTCGATGAGTTTTTCAGCTCAATTATTAATGTCGATTATACCGCTAAAATGGAAACTATTCTCGATGAAATTGCCCATGATCAAGCCGAGCAAACCGAGATTGTTTCAGACTTCTATAACACCTTCATTCCGCTTGTTGACCAAGCGAACCGTGAAATGGAAAAGACCGCTCCTAAAACAACCGGAGAAGCCTGTCCGAAATGTGGTAAACCGATGGTTTTCAGAGAGTCGCGTTACGGTACATTTGAAGCGTGTAGTGGTTATCCGGAATGCAAGTACATCAAGCCAAATAAAGACAAACCAGAACCGCCTAAAACTACGAACATTACTTGTCCTAAATGCCATAAAGGAACGATCGTGGAACGCGTTGCCAAAAAAGGTAAAAACAAAGGAAATCACTTTTATGCCTGCAACAACTTCCCTAAATGCAAACACATTTTATCGGGAGAACCTACGCACGAAAACTGTCCGAAATGTGGGAACTTACTCGTTAAAACCGATCAAGAAATCATCCGCTGTGATGACCAAAAAGACTGTGGATACATCCAATCAAATGAATCGGTCAACGACTAATATTCAGCATCAAGTAAGGAAAATCGCTTTATATCAACAATCCAATTATTTATCATAAATGATAAACCAATTGATTGACATCGATTAGACAGTGTGATACTATAAAAGTGCAATCGAAAGATTGCAAACTTATCCCTTACATAGCATGGTGAATAATTAATTTATTCACACATCCCCTTCCTTAATCCGCCGAGAGGCGGATTTTCCCTTTTTAGAGGAATATCCTTTTTCAAGAGCCATCTTTTGTGGTATAATGGCGTGTGATAAAAAAGGAAAGATTGGTGTCATTATGGGATTCATAAAACAGCTATTTCAATCAAAAAAACGCAAAGAAAAAGCCCAAAAATACAATCTTGGCATGGCAAAAACACGTCAGAGTGTTTTTAATCAACTCGACGATTTACTCACGCAAAACACAAAGATTAGCGATGCCCTATTTGAAGACATCGAAGAAATCTTTATTATGGCAGATATCGGTGTAGACACAGTAATTTCTATGGTAAATCAACTTAGAGAAACCGTTGAGCTTAAAAAAATCCATAACGCTGAAGAACTCAAAGAAATGATTGTTGAAGAAATGTTTAAACGCTACGTTAAAGAAGACGTTGTCGACACTAATCTCGATACTGATCACCCACTCGCTGTGTTACTATTTGTCGGGGTTAACGGGGTTGGAAAAACCACGACAATCGGCAAAGTAGCCCATCTACTTAAGCAAAAAGATAAACGGGTGATGATGGTTGCAGGGGATACCTTTCGTGCTGGCGCAATCAATCAATTACGTATATGGAGTGAACGTGTTGGCTGTGAGTTTTATCAAAAAGAAGCAGGATCTGATCCTTCAAGCGTGATGTTTGAAGCCATACGCTATGCCAAGGAGCACGGCATCGATGTTTTACTATGTGATACTGCAGGGCGGTTGCAAAACAAGAAGAATTTAATGAATGAACTATCAAAAATCCATCGTGTCATCGGTCGAGAAATTGACGGTGCACCGCATGAAACATTGTTGGTGGTTGATGCAACAACTGGTCAAAACGGGCTATCACAAGCGAAGATATTCAACGAAGTGACAACATTATCAGGGGTTATTTTAACAAAACTCGATGGCACCGCAAAAGGTGGCATAGCTTTAGCGGTACGTGAGACGTTAAATATTCCCATAAAAATGGTCGGCTTAGGGGAAAAAATCGAGGATTTAGAGTACTTTGATATTGAAGAATACATCTATGGTTTATTTTCGGATATAGTCTAATGGATAGTTTACAAAAACATCTCGATATCGTAGAGGTGTATGAAATCTACCGCCCCCTTTTAACGCCGAAACAACAAGTTATCCTCGATTACTATTACTTCGATAACTACTCTTTAAGCGAAATCGCAGAACTCGAAAAAATTAGTCGTAATGCAGTGCATGATACACTTAAACGCACCGTTTTAAAACTGTATGATTACGAGGAAAAATTACAGCTTAATAAAGCACGAAAACAACGCTTAAAACTGATTGAAAAACTTAAAGAAATAAGCCCAAATCCTAAGTTACAAAAACTTATAGAAGAACTAGAGAAGGTGGAACAAGATGGCATTTGATCAACTCTCTGATCGCTTACAAATGGCTTTGCGCAGAATGACGGGTAAAGCCCGCTTAACAGACAAAGATATTGAAGAAATGATGCGCGAAGTGCGCCTTAGTTTACTTGAGGCTGACGTTAACTTTAAAGTGGTTAAATCGTTTACCCAAGAAATAAAAGAAAAAGCGCTAAACGAAAAGATTTTAAAAGGGCTCAACCCTTCCCAACAAGTCGTTAAAGTCGTTCACGAAGCATTAAAAGAACTGCTCGGTGGCGAGACCAGTGTTTTCTCTTTGAAAGCCCAAGGAACAACCACGTTAATGCTTACAGGTCTTCAAGGTTCTGGGAAAACAACCACGGCTGGAAAACTCGCGCAGTATATTCGAAAACACCACAAAGTAACGCCTCTTTTAGTTGCGTTAGACGTTTATCGTCCTGCGGCAGTGGAACAGTTGAAAACGATTGGAGAGCAGTTAAATATTGATGTCTTTGAAAAAGGCATTGATAGTAAACCCGTCGATATCGCAAAAGAAGCCTTGCTTTATGCAGAAAAAAACGCTTATAATTTCATTGTATTTGATACTGCAGGGAGATTGCATATCGATGAAGATATGATGGATGAAATCAAACAGTTAAAAGCAACGATTGATCCCGATGAAATTTTCTTAGTCTTAGATGCGATGACAGGTCAAGATGCCGTCAGTGTTGCCGATCACTTTCATCAATCGTTAGGCATCACCGGAAGCATCATTACAAAACTTGATGGGGATACACGGGGAGGCGCCGCCCTATCATTACGCAAAGTTACGGATGTGCCGATTAAGTTCATGGGTTTAGGTGAAAAACTCGATGCTTTTGATGTCTTCCATCCTGAACGGATGGCGAGTCGAATTCTTGGTATGGGTGATGTCCTAACGTTGATCGATAAAGTGACTGAAAATGTCGATGAAGACGATATGATGAACCTTATGGAAAAGATGATGTCAGGGAAATACAATTATAACGACTTCTTAAAACAACTCAAAATGATTCGTAGAATGGGATCATTAGGAGGATTAATGAAGCTTATCCCAGGTATGAACAAAATGATGAAAAATGCTGATATCGATGAAAAACAACTTGTATATATCGAAGCAATTATCCGTTCAATGACCCATGAGGAACGTAAAAAACCTGACTTAATTAAACGAAGTAGTAGCCGTCGCAGACGGATAGCAGAAGGTTCAGGTAGACGAGTTTCAGATGTGAACAAACTGATTCAAAACTTAGAACAACAAACAGCCATGTTTAAGCAAATGTCAAAAATGGATCCGAACCAAATCGATCCCCACAATCCAATGAAAAATATGGCCTTACCGCAACAAAATCGTAAAGCAAAAAAAGGTAAAGGTAAAAACCGTGGTGGCTTTAGGTTTTAAAAAACAGTGCTAAATATCAGCACTGTTTTTACTTAAATAATCAGTTAAGAATCGTTCGATAGGGCGTTCAGTATTCTTATAAGGACTGACTACGTCTGCGACACGAATAAGATCAGGATGCGCATTTTTTACAGCAACACCGATGTGGGCATACTCTAACATCTCGATGTCGTTCAACCCATCGCCAAAAGCAATGATTTGATCGCGTTTAAACCCTAATAGATCCGCGACATACTTAATCGCTTCCCCTTTGTTTGTTTTAGGTGTATAAAGCTCCATAATATAACGATTTTGATCCCCCCAGTTGCGAGCTAATATTTGATTTTTGTAGTGGTTCCTAATGTAGTCTTCAATATGATGCCCTCGATGTTTATGGGCGACAATAATGCAACCATTCGGATCATTTTTTAATGTTTGACTGAAGGGTCCTAAATGTAATTTAGCGCCGTTAAAGTAATGGAGTAATCCCATTATATCATCGCGTTTCTCAATTAAATAAATATCATCATGGATTTCACAAAAAGCATTGTAAATATGGCTTTTATTGTCTTCATAAATACGAACGATATCCGCTTTATTGATGAAAATACTCTTCGTTTCGAAGTCATCGCGATAAGGCCAAGAGATTAATCCGCCATTGTAGTTGATTAACGGTGTGTCGAGCTCTAACTGATCGTAAAACCGTTGGGTACTACGAAAAGGTCTTCCCGTCGCAATGACGATTTTATGGCCTTCGCGTTTTAAGTTTTTTAAAAACACTTCGGTTTCTGGAAGAAGGGTTTCAAAATCATAGAGTAATGTCCCGTCTAAATCAAGAACGATCAGTTTATTATTCATAGTATCACCTTTCGTTATTATGCCATAAAGTATCGGTTTTCGCAAATACTATAATCGTTTATCACACTTTCGTTTTTTCGCTTGTGTGATATAATTAATCAAGAGGGTGCGCCAGTTCGGTTGCACATATATAGTTGGTGGGAATCCAACCTAGTAAGATTGAGCCAATCGCTAGTAGTTAGCCTTGGAGCCAAAGCCGTGAGGTGAGGTTTAAGCGTAGGT
>SKFS01000144.1 GCA_007117885.1 Candidatus Izemoplasma sp. | reverse complement strand
TGGTAAGGTTTCGCTTTAAAAAGGCCTGTTTTGTGCCGCATGTGCGGCATAAAGTCTTCAATTTTCTCTGACATAGCGTTCTCCTTTTAGGGTGATTATCTACTTATAGTATAAGGTGTCCCGAGGCGAACGACAAGGCTGAGTTTTTATGGTCGGTATGTTACGAATTATCAGTTTGTTAAGACTATCCACGAAATGTGAACTAATCGTTTAAGTAGTATTAAGAACATGCTTTAGTCATTGAGTCTTGCATCAAATGTAATGAATCAAAAGTCAATATTTGTCAATTGGCTTTAAGGTCTCGAATCCGAATTTAAACGCAGTTATCTTTCATAAAAACAATGTCGTCATTGAGTTTCGATTAAATTCAATCCAGAAAGTTATGCCTAATGGACAACATCCACTCAATATGTTCTTTGTAATTTGACTGCATTACGTCACTTTTAGATCTGAATGTCACTTGAAAGTAATGATCTGATTTTTCTATGATGAATGTCATCTGCTGGTGATCTTTTAAGGCTTTTGGCGTATATAAAACATATGAGATTGTATGAGTTCTATAGGTTATCGTATTAAACTCAATAGCAGGGCTTACCATTTCATAATAAAATCTCGTAAAATCTTTGCCTGTCCTAAAACCATATCTGTTTAGCACAGCTCTACTGACTTTAAAAAACATTACAAGGGTGTCTTCAGAGTATAGTTCAAAGCCAGTGGAAGTCTTCCCTTTGAACATGTATTTGTCACCGAAGTTATAACCTTTTTCATCATACTCAAATAATACTTCTACTAGAGTTTTATTGTGTTCCAACATCATCACTCCATTACCTTTAAAGTGAAATCAAAAGGTCACTTGAAAAGTACTAACTAATATCACAATACTATAAAATTACTAAAAATCTAAGTCTAATCTAGGATTATACTCATTTCTAATTTATAAAAATTATAAATTATTATTCAATCAATCAGGCATTATACCGAAAATCGCCGTTATACTTAGATTAGATAGCCAAATTAGCATTCTAATAACATTATCATTATGGTATAATTTTATAAAATACGATAAAATTGAGCCTATTCTTTTATGAAACCTTATGTATGTAAAGGCCAATTAAGAATCATAAAACAGGGGGATAAGATGAAAAGATGGTTGTTTGCCTCGTTATTACTCTCACTAACACTTTCATTATATGGTTGTAATTCGAGTAAAGATGATAATACTGATGAAGAAATCATTGATATCATAGACCTTAAATGGGGAATAACAGAGTCGATAGATTTAGCACAGGGTTCTAATTTAAGTTCGCTTAGACATCAAGCTACTTTGAATACAGGTGTAGAGTATTTTGTGGTTTATGATTTCAAAGTTTCTGGAAGAGTTGATAGTAAAAAAGAGCGTTGGATTAGTAGTGAACTCAATTTTACTAATGCATATATTGTTGACGCATTTACTCAAGAAAGCTGGGGAACAGAGTCTTCGATTCCTATTGGACAAGACAGTGGTGAAATTTGGACAGACTCTTGGAAAGTACGTGTTCCACATGAGGCCGAGCGAAGCGTCCCTGTGAGGCTAATTATTCAATTAGAGCCTCAGTTGGCTGGGCGAAGTGACTGGCACTTTGAGTTCACTCAAAGCTCAGAAACATCGGAAGGATTGACACTAAGGTTTGATAATACAAGAGGTTCACCACGTTTCGTAGTTAATTTTGTAACATCTCGAATCTTATCGCCTGAAATTAACATTGATTATCCCTCAAATAGTCTTGTCTGGATTCATCGCCCTCATACAAAGTATTACGAAATATTTATCGACGATGAATTTTATCGTAACTATGACACACGAGCATTTGATGAAGGTGTTATTTTGATGCAACCCCTAACAAATGTGGATCCCGGTTCTAAAATTCGGATACGTGCAATAAGTAATAATGCCTTGTTTTCAGATTCAAATTATTCTAATGAAGTCACATACGATTAAGAGGATTACATGAAATCAAAAAAAGGATTTTTGTACATTCGCCAAGTCTATTATTATATTGCATTCAGTATTATTTTATTAATTGGTGTTCTCCTAGCTAGTCATCACCTATTTAGCCTAAATGACAATATATTACGTCGTGAATCAACCTACTTAAGAAGTGATTTTGATATTCAAATAAACGCACCTTCAAAAGAGCAAATAAATCAGTTTGAACAAAACCCTCTCATTAGTAGTGTACTACCTATGACAATTCTTCCCGTCGGTGTCGAAGGAGGCTCTTCATTGAAGTTGCTCATGGTAGAATCCTTTAAAAATGTTGAGATAGGTTTTTTTAATGAAGATACATTAGTTTCGGGGTCTTTAGACCCTAACGGCTTGAGTATCGATGAGCATGCCGCTAGAAAACTTAATGTCTCAGTAGGTGATTCAATCAATGTCAATTATCGTAACTCACGTTTTAGTCTGATTGTTACTGGTATATTTCTAAATGTAAATTATCCCTCTTTAAATGAAGGCATAGGATTAATGATTTGGGATGACGCATGGGAAAATGCCGTGCCTCACACCATTCGTTATGACATAGCATTTATTTCGACAGACGATGTAAACAATGTCTTAAATACAGTTCTACAAAATTACTTGCCTTTAGGATCTCTGATGAGCCAAGAAGAATTTATTCATCGTTTGGAAGAAAACACAACCAAACCGAGCGAACTTTCTGATGAGGAATGGGAAATTCAACTTGTGAATGCTTACAACAATTACGAAGCAAACTTCTACAACTCGAATCACAATAGTATCTTTATTAAAGATGACATATCCTTCACATCTTTGACAATTGCTCAAAACATGCGTGATCAGCAATTTCAGCTTTCTTTACGCTATTCAATTGGATTTGGTCTTGCTTATTTCATTTTTTTTCTTATTTTGTTTTTACGGCATGTAAAAACCTACAACTTGTTAGATGTTAAATACTTTACCGCACGTCATGTAAGAGTACGTTTAGTTTTTGAACTTGCGATAATAAGCACAATCAACTTAGTAATTCTTTATTTTTCGGTTGCTTTGTTACAACATAGCTTTTTGGCAAGTTCCCAGCTGATGACTTTAACTTGGCGAATTATAATAAGTCTAGTATTATTCAGCCTTCTATTATTGGTTGTGGTGGCATCAATGATTAAAAGTCCGTCAGCTAAAAGTAGTTAGTTATGTGTTTAAAAATGAGCATTTTCTTGAGAAAACATTCACAGGTTATTTATATTACTATCTCTTCACTGATAGCAATGAGTCTATTGGTTACAATAATGGGACAACCCATTGAAACGCTTATACACGAGAAGTTTTGGTATAAGAATACCTCTTACCAATATAGTTATACGACTGGCATTACAACAAATCAAGATAGTTTTATTTTAAAGACCAATACGTTTGCAACAATTAATGGTCGAATAATAAATGCGGATGTCTTGATGGTTACTCAAGATTCTACCTATAATTTAAGTCCTCTTCTATTGTCTGAGAAATTTGATGGTTTATCTCCACCCATTAACCAAACTGCGTATATAAGTAAAAACCTCATGACATTGCATGAAATAAAACTAGGTGATTTGATTAACGTACGTGGGATAGACTTTGTTGTAGCGAATGTTATCCCTCCTGGTCCAGGTTATTATGAGGACAGTCAGCGCTCTGGCAACATTGTGTTGTCGTTCAATGAAATGATTGTGGACGAGAACCGTACCTATTTAATCTTTTTTCAAGATGGATTCATAACGGGTGTAGAATCGCTTTTTACTAAACAAGTCCGCATCAATCGAGTTGACAATCTGCTATATTTATATACCCTTATCATCTTTTCCATCTATTCTGTTTTTGTCGTTTTAACTGAATGGATTATGGATAGAAGACGTATGACGATACAGGCTAATAGATTAAAGCGTGGCGGTTATGATAAAAAAATGTTAAATCGCTGGTTCTATAAACAAATGTTCATAAAGTACGTTGTGCCTTCTGTCATCGTTTTTTCTGCCTATATCACTTTAAATTTTAACCAATATATTGCCATTTTGTTAGCTAGCTTAATTGGCATTCAATTAGTTACGATTACACCCTATCTATTATTTCACTCTATAAAGATGTGGAGGCGTCATAAGTATGACTGTGTTGTCTATAGAAAACTTTAACTTGCTGATTGAACGTCCTCAAAGCAAGTATCGAGATGCCATGAGAATGAGGATTAGCTATCCTAATGTTAAAATTAAAGCAGGAGATATTGTTGAAATTCATGGTGGTAATGGTACGGGAAAATCTTCCTTGCTTAAAGCTATTTCACTCGTAGACTTTTATGATAAAGCTACTGATTATAAAGTGTTATCAGGATCTATTTCGTTCCCTAAGGATGAAGTTTTAAACGGCTATAATACGCTTTTGGCCAATAATGATGTCATGGCTTATCTAAGACAAAAAATTGCATTTCTAGGGCCGAAAAAGGAAAATAACGAACGTTTTACTTTTTATGATTTTCTTGTTGAACCATCGATATTAGCATTACACTCTAAGAAAATACTCTCTGTCCGATGGAAGCAAGCCTCAAAAAAAGAAGCTAAAAAAGACTTCAAAAAATCTCAAGCTTTCATAGAAGACCAGTGTAAAGAAATTTTCGAGCACTATCTTAAAGATTTCTTGTATATTGATAGTTTTGAACGTTTGAAACATACATTCATTGAATTAGACTTAATGGATAAAGCAAGCCAAGGCCAGAAACAATTTTTGTCCTTTTTTGCTCATTGGCTTAAAGCCATGATTATCAGTGATTTCCTGTTGCTTGATGAACCCTTTAGTAACCTGGATGAAAATCAACAAAATAGCATGATTGCGCTAATTAAAAAACTTCGTTCTTTTAAGCCAAACATGACTATATTTATTATTGCGCACAATCACCAGGGAATCATAAATAACTTGATAACTAAACGCTTAGAATTTATTAAGAAATCACAACAAGATATTCAAGTAACGCTTAGGGGGCTTGTGTAATGTATTTAAGGTTAATGATTATTTCTTCTCTTATCCTTTTTCTATCCGGCTGTGTTCTATCTGGCTGTGGTGACAATGGTGGTGAGAGCTCACAAGAGGACTATATAGTCTCTTATCGATTCCATGAAAGTGATGAACGTAAGTCAATTACACCTATAAAAAATGAGTTTTTTAGTATCGAAGATATACCTAGTGAATTTGGTTATGAGTTTAAAGGATTTTATGTTTACGACGATAGTGGTGACTTTGTCACACGTTTTGTCAATCAAGCAGGTGAGAGTTTAAGGCGTTGGGATAATAATGGGCATGTCGATCTTATCGCAAAATGGGAGCCTATAACGTTTAGTATCCAACTAAATCTAGAAGGTGGTTCTAGTGTTTCAGATAGTACAACATTATTTTTTGAAGTCGCTTACGGTCAATCTCTACCTTCATTTGAAGCATTAGAAGTTGTAAATGAAAACGGTTCATTAATTCGATACCCTGGATTTTACTTTGATGGATTTTATAGTCGGCAGTTCGGACTAGGCGAGCGTTATTCTGACAGTCAAAGTTGGCTTCCATCAAAACGTGTTTTTACGATTGAGAACTTCCCTGATGCTTTTAATGTTCGAGAAGGTAATATAATCCATTTTTATGCAAGATATATTCGATAGGAGCGATAAAATGAGAAAAATTTTAGTGTTATGTTTCATACTTTTTTCCGCATTCGCATTGCAAGCTTGTGGCAGCGAAGACTATTCAAATAGAGCCATAAGGTTTAATGGTGAAACTTTAGAATGGGACGGAGGAAGAAACGAAAGCTATACTGTGAGAGTTAACCAAGATGAAATTCTTGGGAACAGTTCATCTAATTCTACTGTCATTGGCCGAATGGATGCCTCGTTTTCTGTGGAAATCATTATTAGTAAAAACAATGAAGAACAAGCACGTTTGACTCAGGAGTTCACCTATTTACCAACAGTCACAAGTGTTGAGTTAAACGCTGATGGGGAAATTAGTTGGGAGCCTTCCCCAGGCGCAACACGTTATGCGGTATCGGTGAACAATACGACAACCAATTTTACGAGTACAAGATTTACAAACGAGCTGCCTGTCGGGATTCACGCTTTTATCATTAAGCCACTTGGACCCAATGAGTCATTTTTTTCCTATCCAAGTAATCCTTTTGAAGTTCGTAAACTTGCAGCCCCGCAAAATATCGAATATACCGATGGTGTCATCCGCTGGGATACGGTGCAAGGAAATCGTGGTTACGAAGTCTTTATCAATAACGATTTGTTTGCGACTACAAATGAAAGACACGTCAATTACTTCGCAAATGATCAATCTTTTGATATCAGAATACGAGCCGTTGGTAATGAAAATAACCTTATCATTAAGAGTGCCTTAAGTGAGCGCATCACCTATTTATATTTAGACACTCCAAGGAATCTTCGAATGGAAGAAGGCATCCTAGTTTGGGATAGAGTTTCTGATGCCACAGGTTATGAACTTACAGTTGATGGGGTTTTAAAAAATGTGACCGATCACCGTTATGAGGAGCTAGAGGCTGGGGTTGTTTCTGATGTTCGCATTAAAGCGGTCTCAAGTAATCATCGATATTTTTCGAACTGGTCACCTAATCAAACTTTCTCAATTCTTAGAGCCCCTTCTATTGATTGGAATGCTGACTTAACCGTTGAAGAGGAAATTAATCAAAATATCCTTTGGGATACTGTCTTAAACGCTTATGGTTACCTTGTTGAGCTAACCAAGCCTTCAGGTGAAGTTGAAGTATTCAATTACGGTCAATCACAACGTGTTTTTGGACATCCCTATGATCAAGTGGGTACATACACGGTTCGAGTACGTGCACTTAGCGACCCATCACAAACCGATGTGAGTGGTTCTCGTTTTAGCAATGCCATAACGATTGAAAGATTGGCAGCCCCGACACTAGGCAGTCAGCCAATTTCAAGTGATCCTGGTGATTTAGCTCAAGGGTTTAACCTTCAGTTCAATAGTGTTCAAAGTGCATCAGGATACAAGTTGCTCAAAGAAGGACAAGTGATTCAAGAGAGTGGTTCAAACTCATTTAGAGTCCTTGGTCTAGAAGAAAATAGTACACTAGAAGAACAAGAAATTACGTTTAAGTTAATCAGTACTGGCAATGTAAGCACAGTGGGAGGACAGAAACAAGTCACATTAAACTCACTTTTATCAGATGCTACATCCTTCACAATTACGATTTTAGCAACACCACAGAGAATTGAGTTTTCTGGTTTTATGGCTCAATGGGAACAAATTCAAAAATCCTCTGATTATACTGTCCGAGTAGGTGGAACAACATTCACCTCGACACAATCAGAACATAATTTAGATAGTCTTGAACCTGGCAGCTATAATTTTAGTGTGATTGCTCGTGGAGATGGGCGATCTATTCTACCTTCCAATGAGTCTTCTCCTAAACCAGTACAAAGATTAGAACCACCCATTAACTTACGGATAAGTACACAAGATGTTGATGAAGGTGAGCTAAGTTTTGATTCAGTTGCAAACGCTTTGAGCTATCAAGTCATTATCGGTCACAATGCAACACCACTCGACTACAGTGGTCTTGGTAACATATCTGACCGTATTTCAACCAACGGAACGCCAGTGATGGTCATTGCTGTTGCAAACTATCTCAATCAGCAAACTGGTGTTTATATGATATCTTCACCAGCAAGCCCGACTAAACAGTTCACCAAGTTAGCTCCGCCTAGTTTTACTGAACGACCTTTAACAAACACTGACTTTTCTTGGCTATCTCCAAGTAATGTCGATATCACACAGCACACACCATTGTATCGAGTCTATAATCATAATCTGATCGCCTATAACAC
>SKFS01000096.1 GCA_007117885.1 Candidatus Izemoplasma sp. | reverse complement strand
GGTGAAGCCATGAAACGGAAAGATTTTTTCATGGGCTGTTTAGGGTTAATGGTCTTTAGTGTCGTGTTCTTTTTCTTTTTTGGCAATCTATTGATGGTCATCTTATTACCTATATGGTTTGTTTATTACTTAGGTTGGGGGAAAAAGCATGTTTGAGATTGTTGCGTTTGTTTTTATTGTTAGCTTATATATCGCTTTATTGATAGCCTTTACTTTATTGGTTTTACGCCTTTTTATTGTAATTAAGGATAAACCTTCGTTAAAAGCGTCTTTAGCCATTGTTCTGATCCCAGGAAGTATTGGTTACTATTACTGTTATAAAGATTCATCCTCCTTTAAAACATGGTATCAACGTCTTGTAATCATCATGTTCGTTTTAACATTTATCGGCAGTATTTACCTTGCCTTTCTCAATATTCCTCAATTTGCCTCATGGTTCTTTTATGGCTTCTAAACGGAATCACATCAAAGATAGAAAGTCAGATCCAGCAGTGAAAACTGCTGGGTCTATTTTATCTTAAGACAAAACATTAAAAAAAGAAACCTAACAAACGTTAGGTTTAGGGTTGTTTTAAATCAACGTTGCAAAGCATAGATAAAGGGGTTATTGTTGACTAATACTACGATGACACTGTCACTTTATTACGTCCGGTTTGCTTAGACTGATAAAGATTAGTATCCGCTCTTTTCACAAGCTCTTCAACATTATCAATGTCAAGTTCAGGATAGCTTGTTCCGCCTATTGAAATCGTCACTTTTATTTCTTGATCTTGATATCGTATGGTATGCTCCTCGGTAAAACGGCGAATCTGTTCGGCAATCTTTTGAACCTCTAACATTGAAGCACCGGGTAAAATAGCAAGAAACTCTTCGCCACCGTAGCGCATTAAAACATCACCTTTTCGAAGGTTTTGTCGTAAAATCTTTGTGATATTGATTAAGCATTGATCCCCGACAATATGGCCGTAAGTATCATTGACTTTCTTAAAGTGATCAATGTCTAACATAATTAGGCCAAGCGGTGAAGTAGCACGAAGACTATGACTATACTCTTCTTTTAATCGCTCCATTCCAAACCGACGATTAAAGACTTTTGTGAGTGGGTCCAATATTGCGATTTGTTCAAGTTTGTCATGGGTGAGGGCATTATGCATCCCTAAGGACAATCCATGAATATAAACATCCAGTGTATCTAAAACAAGGTTAGAAAAAGGACTCGTTGAGGCTAACAATACAACGCCAAGCACATTCCCTTTGTAATTAATTGGTTCTAGTAACACCACTTTCGGATGAAAATCAATAAGACCTGTTTCAACAGTGACATCTTCGGTAAACTCAAAAAGCATACGTTTCCCATGGGTAAAGCTTTTATGGATAATATCGAGTTTGGTAATCGAATCTGGGTGTTTAATTAAATAGGCACTCGTAATGTCAATGGTTCCACCTTTATCTACAAGTATCAATCCCGCAGAAGATTGGGTGTATTTTAATAGATGGTCTAAGGCTTTTTCACTCAATTTTTCGAGATCTAGTTCATTAGTAAAAATCTCTGTAAAGTTTCGCATTGATTGTTCACTTTGCAAAGTGCTAAGAAATGATTTCACTAAATCGTTAAATGATTGGCTCGATTCACCGATAACATCGTCGCTATCAACGGGAATGATGCAGGTTTTCAAGCATTCATCAGGATTAATCGCTTTAGGGTTTTCTAAGCTATTTATAACATACTTCATTCTTTCTGATAGTGTCTTCATTCTTCGCCCTACGATTGTTCTTGCGAGCATAACATTAAAGGCCCCCACTAAAACTCCGGCAAATAAACATAACGCCACAAACAAGGCATCAATATACTCAGCAGGAATCCCAATCAAACGTACAAAGATAGGGAATATAATCCCAATCACAAGACCAAAACCAATCATAAATAAGGCTAAATCATAAAACACTTTCCTAGTTAGTCTCATAAAAACTACCTCTTTTCTTGATTATACGTGAAACAACCCAAAAAGAACACCCTTATTTACTAAGTCATTGTTTAATAATCAGCACTAATCAATCTAAGGCTTGTTGATTAGAAAACAAGGCTTTACGTAACAACAGTAAAAACCAAATAAACGCTACCCCCATAATCGTATGAAACAATCCGGCAATATGATTTAGCCCAGATACATCCGTTGATAATACTTGGATAGTTCCACGTATAAGCATCGTGATTAATACACCAATTAGTCCCACATTATAAGTGATAATCCAGTAGGTAAAAGACTTGCTTTGAGATATTTTGAAACTATAATCAATCATAATGACAATTAAAAAGAAGAAGCCTCCAAGTACGAGTGTATGCGTATGAAGAACCGATAATTGTGTAGGGCCTTGGTAGTCTTGAAAAACGGTAAACTCTCGGTAAAACACCCCAAGAGCAAGACCTGAAACTATGTAAATGAAAGCCAACCAATAAATCTTTTTCATGATTTCACATCCTCTTTTATTTTACTGATTTTGATTTACTTGAAAATCAATGTTTGCTAGTTTAGCTTGCTTAATTAACTCTTTAACAGGGATTTTGTAGTGTTTGCCATCTTTAACAAAGTGACTGCCACATTGACGAAACGTGAAGTTTGTGTTTCTACGAAGGCATTGTTGGCGAAGATTGAGAACCCAATCGTAATCAAGGGGTCTTCCTAAAACTCCCGATTCACCTCCAACAACCACCTCTTCAATGTTGTGTAAATACTTCTCTATATTAATCTTTTCTATTAATGGTTGAGCTGTAATAATCTTATGGATAATCGGAAGTTTCAAAAATAGTGATAAACGATGGTCTGCACTTTGTTGATCCTCAATGGTGCAACAAACGACAACATTTTCATATCCACTTCCCCAATCATCCGGTACAATTTGTATGAAACGGTCAATCCGTTTTGTAAGAAACAAAAAAGTACAATCGGATCGTTGTTTTATCATTTTCCAACAATCTAGCCGCCATAAATCTGCATCTTCAATAAGAAAATCCGATGAGAAGCACATATAAACAAGTCCAGATTTCATGATATAAGAACCTTTTTTATCTTTTCTTATTGGTTTTAGAAAGTCTTTAGTCTTCATGACGTTTTCGGTCTTTACACCGCGTTTAACATCACCTCTATGAATATAGCAGTTTAGGCATCCTTCACTATATTTCTTACATCCACGCCAAGGGTCCCATCGATGCATAAAATACCTCTCCTTTCATTCTCAACAACGATCATTATGTCTAATGAGCATGGTTACACCTTGAATGCTTGTTTCAAGCGTATCGCATTCTGCTTGCTGTGATACACGATAACTCTCAAACAACCTAGCTTTATCAGGGTAGATTGCTTTGAGTTCTTCAACGCGTTTTTGAATAGACTGCATCGTTACCCTATTTAGTTCCTCTAGTGTTTCTAAAGGAACAAACTTTTCTGCAACAAGCTCTAACGAGGATAAACTCAGACTCTTTAACCAGTCAGACTTCGTGTAATAGTCAACTTGAATGCCCGATTGTCCGTAAGCATCATCAATCAAAATGTAACCTTCATTATGAACTGTATGTTTAAGTTTATCCAGCAAAATCTCAGGAGGTCCGAGTACATCGCCTAAAGCTCCGTAAATGACTAAATCGTAGTTTCTTTCTTCTTCGATTGCAAGATGAATGTCTTTGATTTTAAACTCAACATGATGATGAACACCTTCTTTTATCGCTTGCATTTCGGCTTCAGCAATGAATGCTGACATTAGGTCAAAGCCTTTAACTTCTGCACCTAGCGCTTTGGCAATAGCAATACTTACAGCCCCTTTACCACAACCTAAATCAAGAACCTTATTAACTTTAATAGGCACATGATTCTTCACTAACTCAATCATGTCTTTAGGCGAAGATCCTAGCTCAAAAATATCTTGTAATAAGTAGGGAATATAGGGCAACAATTCTGTTGTATCAGCCGTCAAGGATTTTGCGACCGAATGGTCTTGATTTACCATATTAATAACCCCTTTATAAAGTTTCCTATATATCATACACTCATTATAGTTCGAAATCATTCGACTTTCAATAACCCTTCCTATAGCTTTAGTTGCTGCTAAAGATTTACGAGGAAAACGCAGTGAAATATGCTATAATTAATTATCAAAACGATCCCTTACCTGATGAGTCGAACACGAATTTCATTGAGGAAGGAGCCTTTTTGATGAAATCAAATAGAAACCGTCTAATTATCATGTTTTTTGCTCTAATTTTCATACTATATGCTTGTGAAACCAAACCAGAAGACAATGAGAAAACCCATCCCTTGATTGATCGTGAAAGCCTCATACCAAGTGATGCGAAAAAAATGACACCCGAAAATGATGCCCATCCTCCAATACTTCATTCTGATGATTTTGAGCTGCCCGTTCCTCTTCCTTATCCCGTTAACACTGCTGGATTAGAAGATGCACCGTTTATCTTACCTGATGGTAACACCCTCTATTTTTTCTTTACTCCCAATCCCGCTATGGATTATCAAGCTCAAGTTAATGATCAAGTGTC
The DNA here is from genome assembly GCA_007117885.1 of Candidatus Izemoplasma sp. Taxonomy (GTDB): domain Bacteria; phylum Bacillota_I; class Bacilli_A; order Izemoplasmatales; family Izemoplasmataceae; genus CSBR16-104. Next base: position 3,351 of record SKFS01000096.1, on the reverse strand, counting down.
TGGCATCTATGTGAGCTATCGAGAAGGAGAAACTTGGAGTGTGCCAGAACGCGTTTGGCTTCAAGAGCCTGGAAAACTCGCTTTGGATGGTTGCCCTGCTGTGCTAAATGATGTTTTGTGGTTTTGTTCAGCCCGAGAAGGCTATACTGGAGTTAACATGTTTACTGCAAGATATATGGAAGGGAACTGGACCGATATTCACTATGTGGGTGATCAACTAATGGAAACCTACCAAATTGGTGAAGTTCATCCGTATGAAGACAAGCTGTATTTTCATTCGGATCGGCCCGGTGGGCAAGGTGGTACAGATATATGGGTGACTACAAAACTTAACGGCGCTTGGAGTGAGCCCCTCAACATCGATATCGTTAACACTGAAGCCAATGAATCGTTACCTTTCATTTCATACGATGGTAAAGAGCTATGGTTTACAAGAACTCATTTAGGCACCCCTGCTTTGTTTCGTTCTTTTAAAGGCCCTAACGGTTGGGAAGAACCTGAACTCATTATATCGAATTTTGCGGGTGAACCAACACTGGATAGGGAAGGTAACTTGTATTTTACGCACCACTTCTTTGAAGACGGTGTCATGATTGAAGCAGATATATATGTCGCGCGGCGAAAGAATACCACTGATAATGAAAGTCAAACCGATTTTAGCAATACCATTATGGCTGTATTTGAAGTTAGACTTTATATTTCGAACAATCCTTAATTATGGATGCTGTTTTTGTCGATACCATTTAGATTTAACCAATTTCTTCGATTCCTACTGCTATCAACATACTTTAGAAACTTCATTCTATTTCAAGGCTTATAATGATGACTGAAGATACCTATCTAAAGGAACACTTGCTATGACGATTAGTCGGTTCAAGTCTTATGGTGATGATCACAGCGATGTTCGCTACAGTCATTTATAAGCTATATTGGGTTTAAGTGTTACGTTTTTACTTGAGTCGATGGATGGGTAAATCTCCTTCCAAGGAAAAATAAGACAGTGATCATAAACTCATCCTACTAAACAAGTTTGTCATTGAAAACATCACCGATTACAATGTGTCTATCCACCATTTATAAAGCTATCTAAAAGAGATATTTATGAAAAAACTGCACCGATTTGATGGATATGAATCCAACAATACGGTGCAGTAATAACGATGATTATCAAATGATTAAAACCGTGGAACAAATTAGTAAGAGTAAACACCACGATTTAATGCGTCACGAATCGCTGAGACGATTTTGTTCGAGCGGATTGTCGCTCCAGAAAAACCATCAACATCGTCGAGCCCTAGTTCACCCGGTGTATAAAGGTCAACAAGTGCTTCACGAATATCTTTACCTACAAGATATTGTAATGCATCAACATGTTGTCCACGAATACCAATAATTGTTTCATCCTCAGATGCACGATAATCGGTTCCACTGTAAGCCAACCATCTAAAACTTGCTGCAGTAACAATGTTATCTTCAAGATCAAACTGAACTACAACTTGAACCTCGTTACGGTCAATATAAACCCCACGATAACGACCATTTTCATAGTTTACTTCAGACTCACCTTGACATGCTGCTAAAAGAAAAGTAATCATTAATACTGCAAGAAGTGCGATTATTTTTTTCATTTTTGAATCTTCCTTTCTAAACTAGTATTTTCTATCATAAATTGTACCATGTTTAGTGATAGAAAAAATAGGGACATAGGTCCCTATTCATCTTGTTTAAAGCGATTTCGCATATAGTATGCTACTGCTTCTGTACGGCTTGTCACATGGATTTTTTTATACAGTCGGCTCGTATAATTGCGAGCTGTTTTTTCAGCAAGACCCATCTGAACAGCAATTTCTTTATTGGTTTTACCTAAAGCGAGCAAACGAATGATTGAGAGTTCTTGTTTCGATAATCTTTGAAGAACATCAGGGGAACCCTTACTAAGGACATCATTAACTTTAGGGTCGTAAATTCTTTCACCACCTAATACTTTTTTTATGGCAATGATAAGTTTATCCAACTCAATAGTCTTAAGCACATATCCTTCGATTCCGATTCGTTCAGCCTCCATGGCAAAATCCGGTTCAATAAAACCCGAAAACAGAATGATTTTAATAAGTGGGTAACGTTTCTTTAGTTGAACCGAAGCAGAAACACCATCACCATCTTGGAGTTTTAAATCAAGCAAGATAAGATCCGGCTGTTCATACTCAACATACATCATCATTTCATGAATAGAACTAATGGTTTTAATAACTTGAAATGATCGTTCTTTATTTAATAACCTTTGAACTCCTTCACGCACTATTTTGTGATCATCTACGATAATAATTGTATGCACTATTCAACCTCCAGAGGTATTAAGATGGTAAAGGATGTTCCTCTATGTCGCTTAAGCATATTTCTCTTAACGTAAATTTTCATTGTTCCGTTTAGTTTCTCTACTCGCGATTTAATGTTTTCCAGACCATAATGAGTAGTGTTTTCGTGCGGTTTTGCATTGAGTCCAATCCCGTTATCCATAACAATAAGTTTAAGACACTGAATTTCTTGATATAAAACGACTTTGACCTCGGTTGCACTAGCATGTTTAACAACGTTTACAAGCAGTTCTCGTAAGATATAGAATAGGTCATTTAATATTCTCTTATCCAAGGCATGGATCCCTTGTTGATCTAAGAAATCATGATAATTAACCTTAATGGATGTTGATTTGAAAGTTGTATTTATCATTGTCTGAATCTCTTGATGCAAGTCATCAATAGAAATCGTCTTTATGGTTGTAGTTTGCATGTAATCTCTTAATGTTTGGATCGATCCATTCAGTATTTCAATAGCACTGGTTAATGTTTCTTTTGATTCTTTATCCGGACAGTTTACTAACATTGATTCTAAGTTTAACCCACTGATAAATAGCGACTGAATCATTTCATCGTGCAATTTTAGATTCAACTCTCCTTTTACTCTCATATCTTGTTCCTCCAATCTTAACTGTTCCCACTTGTTGTTTTTTTCCCAGGAAAAACTCTTAATAACTAATCGAATACTATGGTAAAAAGCTAAGCCGACAATTATTTTAAAGAGTTGAACTGGGATACCCAAAACTTCGATAAACCATTGATTGTAAAACGTATTCGCAGGAAAAAATGCCTGTTTTCTCACGAATAACCCATCAAGCATGCCATAGACCAAAACAACTCCACTTAAATAGAAATAGTACTTCATCCATATGATGTCTAATGCACGCACCTTAAAACCATGATAAATCAAAGCTCCTGCACTTAAAAGTGCTGCAGGAAATGCCATCATATAGCGTATGGAGACAATAAAAAAGACTCGATGTTCATACAACTCTTG
>SKFS01000017.1 GCA_007117885.1 Candidatus Izemoplasma sp. | reverse complement strand
TGTACTGAAAATACATGTTAAAAGCGAAGCTGTTAAAAAATAAAAAGTAGCCGATGATGGCAGTCCATGCATACCAAGGAATAAGGTCTAAGTTGGCTGAAAAGAATAAATACATAAGAATGGCAATCCAAGGCGCAAGACCGATTAACCAACCGATCCAATAAGGAAGAAATCGGGTTTTGTTAGGGTTGGTGTTGGCAAGCTCCATCTCTAGACCGAGTAGATTCATCACGGCGTTTGCAATAAAGATTAAGCTTAGGGTTTGTATGTCTTTAACGCCAAACAAGATCGCTAGTAAAGCAATGAGCAAGGATGAGCTTAAGGCATACTCGACCCAGCGAAAAACATTGGTCTGCTGTGTCATTCCTTGTAAGTACTTATCTTTAAAAATAACCACAAGGAAGTGAAAGATTGCGGAGAGAAATAAAAACACCGTTGTCATGAGTGCAAAAGGCAGTGTAAAAAGTTCCCGACTAATGGTAACGAGGGTGTTTGTCTTTGGATCAATATCTTGATAAAAGGCGACGATACTTGGTTGAAATTCTTGGAGATCATCGAGGATAAATAGGGCGATAAAAACCATTAATGTGGCTTGAACGAAATGGGCGATCCCCATTTTTGCATTGAAGCGAATGAGTTTGTTTTCCATAGGTGTTCCTCCTTTTTTCTCATTATAGCATGGCTATTAAATCCACATATAAAAAACGCCACCTGCCGGTGGCGTCAAAAGATGATTTAAACGATAGTTTAGTTATTCTTTGATCCAATCGGTGCCATTCCAATTATAGGTTCCTGCACCGCCAAGTTCATAGACTTTATTAAAGTTACGGTCCCCACCCGGGCGATGGATTCCGAAGCTGTAGGTGTCCCCAATGGTGACGTCATCACCAAGCGTAATGCGGGTAATGGGATTGCTGTGAAAAGCGCTTGCAGCCACATGAGTGACTGTGTTAGGAAGAATGAGTTCGCTGATTTGATTGGTGGCAAAAGCACTAATGCCGATACGTGTTAATCCCTGAGGAAATGTGATGCTTGTGAGAAGATTATTACGAAAAGCATGATTGCCAATTTCGTTTAAGCCACTCGGTAAAATCACCGTTTCGATTTGCTTGTTTTGAAACGCCCCCAGGCCACCTTGTCCAGAAATGTCAGTAATTGTAATATTATTGATTTGTGTAGGAATCACAACATAGCTCCCCCCACTTACATCGTAGTCGACAATGCGGTGAGTGTGGGTCCCGTGTACGGTAAAGAAGGCTTCATCCGTAGGAATCACTACTATCGTGTTATCAAGCGATAAAAACCAATGGTGATGTTCATGACTCCAAATAAACTCGGCATCCTGACTTTGCGGACTCGAATGAGCGCTCAAGTACCCTTCGGTGACGAGCAGTTGAACTAGCATTTCTGAGGTCGAGTGATCATCTTCAAAGGGATCATTTCCATGCCGATTCAGCCGGTAAAGTCGCGTGCTGGCATTTAAGCGGGTAACACTGGCTTTATCCGCATCTAGACGGGTTCGTTCAACAATCGTACCAATCGCAGGAATGGCAATGCTTGCGATGACGGCTAAAACAACGATGACGATTAAGAGTTCAATCAAGGTAACACCGGCTTTTTTAGGGGACACTACCATGGAAAATTCTCCTTTTTGGAAGATGAGTAACTTAGTTATATTATACACGATAAGCACGTACAAAACATGGGTTTTTTACAAAGGGTTAGACACCACTAAAAAACCCTCTTAGAACACTGCGGTTCTAAGAGGGAGGGATTAATAACGATAAATGGCAGCGACCCCTTGTTCGGTTGGCATTTCTTCATCCCCTAAGACATAAACCGTTCCACCGTGTTTAAGAATGACATCCGTAAGATCGTCTAAGATGTCCTCGTTTTTTTCGTCTTCAAGTAAATCGTACGCTAGCGTTCCATCGTCTACGTTTAGTTTACCAGGTCGTGTTTGATCGGCTGAGATAAACGCTAAGGCGACATTCCCTTGGACGGCCTTTTGGGCGATGTCACTAAGATGGTCTGAGGCTAGATTATTGGCGGTGGCGTGATGGTACTTACGTAGCATTTTTTCGAGCTCTTGATGATAATATGGGGCAATAATTTCCCAAGCTTTGTTTTGGACAGTACTCTCATTTAACCCTTTATCGGATTGTTTGATGCCTTCTTCAAGTAAATGAGGGTTTTTCGATAGTTTACGATAAAGGCTTTGGTGTTCAGGGAGGCACCAAAGGATTAAGGGTCGCTTTGTGTGACGCGAGTATTCATTGAGAATATAGTCATCAATGTAGCGGAAAAATCGTTCGGTGTCTTTTTTTATCATGTCTTTAGTGTCATCATGGCCGTGGTACATAGCGTGATTACCGGCACCGCCATACGATGCGTGGGATAAGTATTTTTCTTCTTCAAGGGTGCCTAATACGTCTTCTCTTGTTTGTAGCGCATCGGCTTTAAACACAACTTTCTGGCAGTCATCTTGGGTGCAGGTATACAGTGAATAGGTGTCGCGATTTAACGTTAAAACATGAAAGGTTTGATGGGTTTGAAAGTGACGTAAAAGCGGTTTAGTATGGAGTGAATCAGCAACCGTAATCGTCTCTTTTACCGGTTTGTTTAAACGCATCACAACAACGTTATTGACTGAGGCGAAAAGGAGGATCGCTTGTTTATTATCATGCCAAAATGTTTTGTTTTCTAGAAGTTTGTGCAAGGGTTCGAGGAGTTGTTCATTCCGCGTTTCATCATAGTTTTTTCGAAGGCGTGTTTCAATCGTTTTAAGGTGGTTTTTAAAGGCGAGGATGTCGTGTTGTGCTGATGTAGGGTTTTTGTGTGTATTTTGGTACAATGACACCATAGGTCCTTCTTTTTCTGCGAAAATGGGATGAGTGAAATCGTGAATGAGTTCAATCAAAATAGTACCTCCTATTTTTTTTAGTTCAGATTTCTTACACTTTCATTATAGCATACTCCGTCATTATTCGAAGTGTGGTAAGAAAGGTGAACAACAGCTGCTAAATTAGGAAACTTAGCTGTTCTTATTCCGATGATTGCTTATTTGAAATACACTATAAACAATCTAAAATAGAAAGCGACGTATTCGATGAAAACTTTATGGTTAGTGTTAATCGCCTTGACATTGATGGGATGCACAGAACACGATCAACGACGAACACTCGTTGATGCGAATGCCTATGCAGAAGCGTATTCGGGTTTTGATGCCTTGCACTTTGTCGTGGAGGCGAACTGTGATTATCAGTATTTCTTTGATTATGCACCGATGCGTAATGGTGGTTATTACGCGTATGGTTATTTTAATGGTGCGCCGCTTTTATTGCTCATTCCTAAGTATGCAGTGGATGAGATAAGAGCGATTAACTGGCCGATGTATCATAGTGTGAAGGACGCCGTGGATTTACTGAATGCTGCGCACGGTGAAATGATCCTAGATGAGGAATCAATGTATGATCGTGTGCGGATTGAGCTGACATCGAATGTATTGAAAGACTTTAGTAATGCGGATTATGATATGGCGTTTTTCCTTGTCTTTACGGTCGATGGGGTTAATTACATTGCCTTTCAACGCGCGTTACACTTAGTGATATATCATGAAGATGAAGGTTTCTTAGTGTCGAGTGAATCGTTCAACTAGGGATTTTTCATAGAAAAACGCAATCTTATCGATTGATAATGGATTGCGTTTTTTTTGTTACTCACTAATAATGTTCATCGATTTAAGTACTTTCATTTTTGACAATTCGACGTCCTCTTCACTAATTAAGTTCTCTTTATGGGCCATCTTCAGCAACTCAATCTTTACAATCGGTGATTTCTTAACCTCTACGAGCGCTTCGATAGCACTGTCTTTTAAGTGGCCATACTCGGTTTTTGTCAAGGCGCCGACTTCAACTAAGTCATGCCATTCTTTTAAGAGTTCAAAAGGGTTGTTTAGGCCGTAAAAGGAGTTTAACGTATACGAACGGCCTTTAAGAGAATGAACAAAGGATACGTAGTGTTGATGAAACAACAAGTACAAGCTCGAAAAAGTGCCAATCAATAGCACAGTAATCACAATCATTCCTGAGCCAGATAGGCTAACATTACTATGGCCAAAAGTATTTGATAGTTGTTGGTGAAACTGGTAAACATTTAGTGAGAAGCCTAAAAAGCCAATTGCATACAACCCTTTCCCAATGTGCACTAATCGCAATGATTTTGATGTTAAAAAGATAATGGCAATCATAGTAAAAACCAAAAACATAAAGATTGGGTGATTTAATGTAAACAACGAGGTGTCGTTCATTCGATACAAAGCAGAAAACTCGATACCTTCACCGGCACGGTCTTCAAGCAATGGCTGGGTGCTAAACAATAAAACGATAAAAATCAGCAGTGTGTATAAAAGTAGTTTTGTAAAATCTTTCATCTTCCTCTCCCTTACATAAATAGTATCAGTATGACCGCATTCACAATAAAACCAATGATGGCACTGTTTAATACCTGTGCCGATTTATGTGGATACGTATTGCGCCATGTTAAGCTCATGATAACGCCGATAATCGGCAGTAAAAAAGCAATAATCACGGTGCTCACTGCCGCGTAATCGCGTTGGTTATAAAGTTCTTTTAAATAGGCGCGATGTTTAGTTTCTATCTTTAATCGTTCTTGCTCATAATAAGGATCTTTTTCTGTTTCTTGAGCTTTTTCAGTTGGGTGAGTGGGTTGATAAGCTTCACGACCATGATTGGCAGGAACAAACGTTTCTTTCGCTTTTTTTATCTTTGAGGTCTCTGAAACATAATGAGCATTGTTTTCACCACAAACCTTACAATAGCGATCACTTAAACTAAGTGTGTTATGACAGCTTGGACAATTCAATTAGGTCACCTTCTTTGCTAGAACTCATCTTTGAACCAACGTTCTAATGAGTCATCGTTTGGATTACTAGAACTCGAACTGAGCAGTTTAAACAACATGGTGAATCCTGCAGCATCGCGAATCATTTTAGGCTCTAAGTTCGGTGAGAACTTTCGCAAGATATCTTTGTTGAACTCATTACCGATGCCGACGGGAAAGACTTTAAGTTCTTTTTTTATGACCATTTTACTCAGTTTTTCCGCTTCGGCTTCATATTCATCGGTTGGGTTACCATCGGTCATTAAAAGCATAATCGGTTTGTAATGTTCGATGTCGTTCTTTTTATAATACTCACGGCGTAAGTTCAAGAGATTAATGGCTTCCCTTACGGCTTCTCCCATCGGTGTGAAGCCTCCTGCTCGCATGGAAGTGAAATGGATGTTGTCAATGCTTGAATAGCCGCTTTTAACATCGACTTTACCCCCAAAGCTAATGATGCTTAAATCACAGATTCGACTGGCTTTCGTGTCGTTTCGAATAAACTCAATCAGCATTTTAATGTTGTTGTTGAGTTGTTCTATTTTGGGGATTTTATCCCCTTCTGTGCGAATCATTGAACCGCTTGAATCAACCACTAAACACATCGGCACTTTGCGGGATGTCTTAATGTTTGAGTTATCCCAATCGCCAAAATCAAAATTTTCAAAATACTTATCGTCCATGGACTGTCTCCTTACTTATCTTGTCGTAAAATATTGAAAAACTCTTTATGAGTTCTGGTACATAGGTAATCTTTTTCTCTTTGAAGTAGTAATAAAAGCTTTCGCGAATTTTAGTGTCTAGACTAAACCACATTTGTAGGTGATGAGGGGGTTTTTGTGTGAAGTTCGGTGGTTTGAGTGTCAGGGTAAAGTTTCTCTCATTTTCTGGATCGATTTCGATATTATCGGCATTGTAGAAAGGGTTTTTTAACATTAGAATCTCATAGAGAATTTTGTTGATGGCAAAGTACTCACTCTCTTGAGTTCTAAGCACTTTTTTAAGTTCATCCTCTTCATAAGCATACTCGGAAAACTCCAAATTGTAAACCACACAAGGATAATCTTGAACTTGAAAGCTCCCGGTATCGATAATGTATAGTTCATTGCTGTTCTTAACTAATATATTATCAAACTTTAAATCCCCGACTACGATGTTTCGGTTGTGTAAGTAATCGATGATTTTTAAGAACTCGAGTGCGATTTTGACCCGGTCCCTTGGGCTGTAGTCGCCAAAGGAATAATCCCGTAGATCATCCATGACTTCGGCATCACTAATCTCATCCATTAAGTAGCCGATAAAATGGCTCCGGTAATAGATAATGTCATTAGGCCATATGATCGAGGCGTTAAACACTTCCATATTTATCATACTCTTTAGTTTAAGGTAGTTTTGGTAGGTGAGGTGCTTTTCTTTATAGACTTTCGCTAACATATTGTTGTAAGTGCGGTAAATGTATCCTTCTCCCCCTTCGTAGATTGGGGTATCACTCAATGCCAAATACCCGTAGCGAGGAGAAAACACATAATCAAATTTGTCTTCATGTGGTTTTGCTAAATACGCTGTTGATTCGACATAGAAGGCACTGTTTTTATCACTGGCAATATACCAGGGTTCGGTGGTTTTGCCGTTAAATTTCAATAGTTTGATGTTTTCGTCTTGCGCAAACGTTTGAAAGTTTTTGACGGTGGATTTGCTTTGCAGAAGAATGATTAAGTCTTCGTTAGATTGGGCTAAAATGGTATGAAAACTGCTTGTATCTAAGTAGTTATTGGTGTCGATAAAACGCACCTTAAAGAGTTGACTGACGAGGGTAATATAGTTGAGGATTGAGTAGCCTGATCGATAGTCTTTAACATGGAGTAAATCGTTGGCATTGTTTTCAATGTTTTCTTCTAAATAAATCGTAATAGTATCGTCTTTGTTTTCTTCTTTGTAGCGTTCTAATAATGTATAGAAGTCTTCAAGAAGAAACACGCTTTCTTCAATAAATAGATTCATTAGAGTGTCTCCAAGTAGTCTAGTAGTGCTTGGGTTGTATTAAAATCTCGTGGGAAGTATTCCACTGAATCATCGACAAACACTGTCATGCGTGAACGGCGAATGATTTGCCGTTTCGAAATAATGTCTTTAAAGAGTGTTTCGGCGTAATCTTTCGATAGATTTTGCGTTGAAACTTCCTCTAAAAACAGTAAGTTTAAACTTAAATCATCAAAGCTGTATTTAGCGACATTGTTGTCAAGTAAGTTTTTCAAGACGGTTTCATACTCTTCTTCGATGACATTTTGAAAGTTTTGAAAAACTTTTAAAGTGTTGTGATGCATGCCTTTATGCTTATCATAAAACACCTCTTCAGGACCGTCAGACATAAGTAGTATGCCTTTTAATGAACCAACTTTGCCAATCGATAGTCGTAAGTGATCTTTGCCATCAGGCTCCGTTAAAAAGAAGGTGACGTTGGGTTGATCGCCATTATCGGGATGACTTAAAACATCGAGATAATCTTGCCTTAGACCACTTTGTAAGCCAACGATGACACCGTCACCGATGTGGCCCATTATATACCGGCCATTTCGAAAAGCGAAAAACATGAGTGTTGAGGCCATGTCGTAGACTTTGATTTCGGTATTATTGTGCGCGAAATCAGCGATGGCACGATAGAGTTCATCGTGAAGGGTTTCTCTTAAAGACGGATAGGCTTTTTTTAAAGAAGGATCAGATTGTTGCTCAGAAATTTGCAAGTAGTGTTGGAAATTTTGTGTTAACAGTTCACAGACTTTTTTCGTGGCTATTTGAGCCCCGATTTCAGCATTTTTTCTAGAACCTGCGCCATCGGCAAGAGCGATGGCAGTCACCCCATTGTCTTTGAGGGTATACACAGCATCTTGACACGGTTTTTGATTTTCCTTATGATCGATACCTTGAACACGAATCTTAGCGTTTTTCCATTTTTGTATAATCATTGTTTAATCCACTCCAACATATCCGATTTATTGAGACGCATACTTTGACTG
>SKFS01000115.1 GCA_007117885.1 Candidatus Izemoplasma sp. | reverse complement strand
TAGCTATCAAGGACATAATCTCATATATCAGTTAGGAACCTATGACCATGAGCGCTTATTTGGTCGTCCGTTTGATTTAGAAGCGTTTAATCAAACGGCTAAAGTCTACTATATGGGTGAAGGTGAAGCGATTGATGCTTTGGGGGGATCTGACGTTTACACGAATCATCACCGCGACATTGCATATGCGATTTATGGAAGAGATAGCATCAACCAACGATGGTATCGCTCACAAGAAGTTTTCTTCGAAGTCGGTGGTGAAGGATTATTTATCACGGATAAAACCAAAGGACACGTGACGTCTCAAGAAGTGATAGAGTTTCTCATCACTTTCTTTCAAGCCAATCGTGAGAGTGAAGAGCCCGTCTACCCGATTGATACGTCACATCCTCAGCTAGTACTCCATCTTAATGGGATTGTTTATGAAGATCCAGACTTTGTTTGGGAGTGGGATTGGCATGCGGTACAACATTGGAATCATGTGAGTATTTTAGGTAATAAAGCGCCTGTGGAATTTTTTGCGGAACGTTTTGGGGGTTTCTTCGATGGTGTAGTCTTGACAAATCTTTTTACCTACCCCACGCCTCAAAGTGAATACTTAGTGTTCTTGATGGATGATGACTCAACGATTTATGAACTTGGTGACTTTTTAGCCGATGCAGATTTACCAAAAAATGAAATTGCTTATTTTGTTAAAGGTGATCATAAAATCATTTACATTCATCAAGCAAGAGAAAGTGACTTAATGGAAGTTATAAGAGCACTCACTGAAGGCGATATTTTGATTGATTTTTCAAATGTGACTAAAATTGACTAACTTTATGAGGGGTTGTTTAAAGTTATTATTTATACTCGCCAATCCTTAATCATACTGGAGGGGTCATTGAGTTCTAAAGTTTAGTTGATATAAACTAATAGCATAACCATCATCATTTTAAAGTCTTGGTTGTGACTAAAAGACACTTAATTTATAATTAAAGATATCTAACCCTTTTAAAGGAGAACACTATGTCAGAAACGATTGAAGATGTTATGCCGCACATGCGGCACAAAACGGGCCTTTTTAAAGCTAAGCCTTACCACTTGATTTTAACTAACGAGCGTTTGATTTTTGCCCAAGCCACCAAAGCCATTCGTAAACAAGCCGAACAAGCCTTACTTGATGAAGTGAAAGGACAAGGGTTTAAAGCACGCTTAGGGGCTGTGATGCGACAACACCAGTTTCTATCTGACCTTTATCTTGCGCTCACGCCTGAAGAGATTCTAGCGCAAACCCCAGGTAACTTTGCAATACCTCGTAACAATCTTTTAAAAATTAAGCAACAACTCGGCGCCACCTACGATCAAAATTGGCAACAAAACCCCAAAAAGATTACGTTACATACCACACAAGGGAAGTATGTTTTTTTAGGTGGGCACACACACGATGGGGACCGTGCCTATCATGCGCTCAAAAGGGCGATTAAGGCTGATAAATGATTTGAAAAAGTATGAGTAAAGACACTCATACTTTTTTATTTTCATGTTAGTAAGAAATAAGAGCACTTCGAGCATATGTGACAAATCATAAATAACTTGTCACATATCAAGCGCTCACGTATAATGAAGTTAAATTAAGTCCCCAAATGAAGGAGGGTTATATGTCCGAAGTTTTTGAAGAGTTCATTCCGTATCTGAAACACAAGGTTGGGTTTTTAAAGAGTGTTCCGTATCACCTCATTCTAACGAATGAACGTCTCATTTTTGCCCAAAACACCAAAGCCGTGCAAAAAGCAGCGCAAGCCGCACTACTTCAAGAAATGAAAGGGAAAAGTCTTAAAGAACGCATGATGACTGGCATGGCACATAATGCGGTAATGTTTGATCAATACAAAGCCATGAGTATTGATGACATCTTAGCGCAAACACCAGGCAACTTCACCATCCAGCGTCACACCCTTTTAAAAGTTCGTACCTCAATTGGCGCCGGCTTGGATGAAAACAATCAACCTACCAATGGCACCATCACTTTAACGACCACAACTGGTAAGATGGTTTTTAAAGGTGCTACGATACATGATGGTGAAAGAGCTTACCATGCATTGAAACGTGCGATTAAATCAACGTAATTAAAACGATGTATAGATTTTAAAAGTAAGTTCGTCTGAACTTACTTTTTTGTGTTGTATTAAACAGAATATAGTATATTTTTTTGATATTACAGTTAAAATCATCATTAAGAGGTCTTTTTATGGTGTTTGTAATTGAACAGTATGAAAATTTAAATTAAATATTTATTACTATTTCATGATAAAATTATAAAGTAGTTATTTTAAAGACGGTTTATTCTTAACACATCTGGAGGGCAAACATGCAATTAAAAAAAGTATATTTATTTTTCAGTTTAATTCTTATGGGGTTTATTTTAGTAGCGTGTACTGCTGAAGAACCCTCTTTCATTGAGAGTACAGAAATCAATAGTCAAGGTGAACTAGTGATCACCTACACGGATGGTCGTAAAGAAAACCTTGGGGTTGTCACGGGCCCACAAGGTAGTATTGGTGCACAAGGTCCGCAAGGAGACATGGGTCAAGAAGGTGCACAAGGTCCAGTCGGTGCCGTTGGTTCACAAGGTCCTGAGGGAGCTCCGGGCGAAGAGGGTCCTGAAGGTATTTCTGGGGAGAAGGGGCCACAAGGCCCACAAGGTGAGCCTGGCGAAGTGGGTCCTGAGGGGGATATAGGTCCTGAAGGTCCACAGGGCAATACGGGACCTCGAGGTGACACAGGAGCCGCTGGCCCACAAGGACCTTCTGGTCCGCAAGGTCCACAAGGACCATCAGGTAATGATGGTCAAGAAGGCAATGACGGTATGACGGTGGCACCTGCACGTGATGAGGAAGAACTTCTCACATTGTTATCAATAGATGAAGTCGATATCATTGTGTTTACTCACGACATCATTATCGGAAATGCTTTAGTTGATGAAACGATTGATTTCAATGGAAAATTATTAATTGGTAATTTATTCCTTGAAGCGAGCGCTTTGGGAGTGGTCAATTTTGTTGGATCAGGCACGCTTCAAGGAGACTTAACGATAGATGCGCCTAATGTCACCCTTAACACCGACTTGAATGTCGATGGTCAGACGATCGTTTTAAATCTTTCGCCAAATAGTTTAAATACGAGCGGACTCCATGCGCTTGGGATTATTATTCGTACCTCGACATCCATTCGTGCGACTAACCAAGAACAAGCACCAAAAGTCACGATTGAAACAGATGGGACCGTGACTATTCGCGGGAATGTGGATGAAGTGATTGTTGAGGCTGGCGTAACACCTCCAAGTATCAACTTAGAGGGTAGTACAAGACGGTTGACCTTAAGATCTAATGCGACGGTCACATTCCAAGAAGGTTCAAGTGTGTCTGAAGAAATTGAAGTTGACGAAGGTGTGACCCTTACCGCAGAGGGTGATGGTAAAGAGAACATTATCTTACCCATCCAACTCTTCAGCCGTATCATCACTGAAGGTGGTATTGTTTTATCAATGCCGGTTATCGATGACTTAACTGCTGAGTTAAACGGTGAATCTGTTGAGATCAGCCTTCATGAAGGCTTTTATGTGATTGAAGATAGTCATGCCTTGTTAGTATTTGGTGAAAATCACTTGGTTTTAAGTGCGCCTAACTTTACCTCGCGTACAGTTCGTTTCTCAACCGTTTCAAAGATTGAAGATGGATTCGTGTTCTTTAGTATCCAAGGTGCGTTAGACGCTGCCAGTGAAGGTGATACGATTTTTGTTTTACCAGGGGCGTATGAAGAGACGCTAGTGTTCAATACTAACCATGTTTCATTACTTGGTCCAAATGCAGGCCGCGCAGGACATAGCGAAACACGTGATGATGAAGCCATCATCATGGGTAATTCTATTCGTCTCAATGATACGGTCGGTGTGGTGATCGATGGGTTCACGATCAATCATGACAATGGTCCAAGAGCCATAGGTCTAAATCGAAGTGATCAAGCTGTGATTGAAAACAACATCTTCTTAGAAGCCTTTAGAGCCATTCAAGGTGATTGGATTGGTGTTGCAAGCAACGTTACGATTCGTCACAATTACTTTACTTCAAGTGTTGATTTTGGTATAGCAGGTACTGAAGATTTATTAAACACACAGATTTATGGTAACGTCTTTAATACTCAGATTGAAGCTATTGGTATTGGAACAGGCTTTACGCTGCTTGATCGCGAAGGCGATACAATTAGTCTCTTTGAATATGTTCCTTGGCTTTTAGAACACAATATTTTTGTGGATGATATGTTGCTAATGGAGTATCGCTCTTTAAGAAACTTTTTAGAAGATGACGGAAATTTTACGTTGTTTTTAGAGATTCTTGAAAATATTGAAGCCTCTGATGTGGATTGGCTGATGTTCAGTCAAACCTTCTTTGTACCTACGGATGAAGCTATACTAAATTACTTGGATGAGTTAGAAGGCGTTGAAGTCTTACAAGACTTGCTTTTAGATGAATCATTGTTACACGCTTTTGTGCGAAAACACATACCAGAGTTTGAATTTCTCTCAACCGAGGCTATCTTTTTTAATAATTTCATCATCAGAACATTAAATTTTGGTGATCACTTTGTCCTATTTACGTTCTTTGATGATCAACTACATATTAATAATGTTCCAGTACTTCATCAAGATGTCCGGACCCAAGACATTCCTATTATTCATGTCATAGATGACGTCGTCACAAGCTTACCAACAATCACACAAGTGGAAGATATGTTTAACTACTTACCTTTCACATCGATGTTTTTTGAACTTTTAGAATCAACCAATGTTCTTGAGTATGTCCGTTCTATTATGGAAGAAACCCCTGCTCAGACTAGGAGTATTGAGTTTTTAATCCCAACAAACGACGCTATGATGCTTTATTTACTACAACAAAACATGACCTTTTCACAATTAAAAGAATCGGATAATTTGGAGAATTTTATCCGTTATCATATGCGTTCATTCGAATTTGATGAAGAAGGTCAACGACTCCCCAAAATCATCGAAGGCAACAACTTCACATTAATCCCCACCATCGCAGAATCACATCCTTTTATTCTTGTTTCAGGTCATCAAGTTAATGGTGTCCCCTTATTAGGTTCTATCTCTAATTTTGAGCTTTCACAGTCTCTGTGGTTTGCTTTTATCGATGGCGTCTTAGAAGTTGAAGAACCTTTAACTGTACTTGATGTCATTCATGTAGATGACGATTTCCTACTGTTAAGAGATCTTATTGAAGAGCGCGATCTTGATGTAAAAGGTAATTTAGAGAGAACCAACACATGGTTTGTACCTAATAATTTAGTGGTTTTAAACTCAGTGCTTGATGCCTTCGGTGTTGAAAACATTGAAGATCTGATGAGTTTTGAATTATCTGAAATTTTAGAGGTTCTTTATTCGATAGATGATCTTGAAAAGAGTGTTTTGTTAGATTTCATGTTTGAAGAAACCATCACGCTTGAGATGATTCGTGAGCACCTCAACAATCCAGAGGACACCACTTTTATTGCTCACTCAGGCCGTGAGGCTGTCTTTACACAAATCGGTGAAATGATCCTCTTGCATAATCATGTCGTATCGTTAACTGACGTAAATCTTAGCGAGCTAACGATGCATGTCCTTAATTACGTTCCAAAGCAAAGCACGTATGAGTTTAGTGTAACTGAAGAGTCCTCATGGTGGTTGTGGGACCATGAAATAGAAACTGGCGTTTTTGCCAAAAATAATATTGATGTGAGACTCTTTACAAGTAACATGGGACTTTTAGGTTATGAACGTGTTCGTGTAAATGTCATCATCGATGGGCCCGAAGGACCATGGAAACTTTTGGCTACCGACAGTCAAGGCATCACACACGATGTTGCACAAATAGGTTTTTGGGGACCTGAAGACGGCTTTGAACTGACGTCTTTATATGATGAAACCACCCGATTTACTGCTGTTTTTGAAGAAGCAGGAACCTATAAGTTTACACTTGAGTTAGTTGATCTTCAAAATGAAGATCATGTCATCCTTAGTCATACGGTTGTACTATATGTTCAAGATTTCACCAGTGATACAGATTCTTGGAATGAATCTGAGCCTGCCTATGGCCTATTTAAGGTCATTTACGTTGGTGAGATATTCAACTTCGGATCTATGTTCGAAGGTGTCGTTGTGCAAAATATCGATGGTCAAGTAGCACTGATGTTTTCTGACGAGCCCTACAACTTTGACATTGGTGATGTGATTGGCTTTTATGGCTTGTTATTAAGCAGGGATGATTTTCCTTTTGTTGCTCAAAACATGTTGATTACGAATGTTTTAGAGGGTAGACATTTCCGTTTGAGTGAGACTTTAGACATACCTTCATTCTCTGAGCCAATTACAGAAGCTCCACTAAGAAACAGTTATGCGCTTGAATTAGGAACGCGAGATAATTTTGGCTTTTATCCATTAGATACGCTTTACACAGGTGCTTTTGCTACCAATCGCCTTTATCTTCGTCTTTTCAACGATACTTTTGAAGAGCTAGGTTTGGGTTATCAATCGGTTCGCATCAATGTTCATGTTGAGGGTCCAGGCAACACTCAATTATGGGTAATCGATGAGTTTGGAAGCATGCAAGATAAGACAGAACTAGGCTTTATCGGTTCAGAGGATGGTTTTGAGCTCCCTTATTATTACAATACTATGACACTTATTGAGGTTATCTTTGATAATGTTGGAGTGTACACCATCACCTTCGAACTGATCGACTTAAATGAAGATGAAATCATTACTGAACGTATTGTCACAGTGGAAGTTAAACCCATCACCTTTGATACTTCAACATTTAGCTCAAACCATGAAGTCTCAGAACATCAGTTCGGTGTCTTTAAAATCTTAGAGATCTTGGAATTAGAGACCTTTGAGGGGGCTTTCTTTACCTACTTATTGACGATTCAAGATACTCAAGGCCGCGTGTTTGTTCATCCCACTTCAATGATGTCTGTTCCACTTGAACAAGGGGGTGTAATTGGTCTTTTAGGTCATACGCAAGCTGAGTTTGATAGTAGGTATCTTTTTGGAAAAACCTTCACCATGACGGATGATTTTGAAAAGCCATCTTTTGAAGACCCGTTAATAGATTTAAGTGAGATGACTTTTGACACTATATTGATGGACGTTGGAGCACGTATTGTGAGCTTTAATCAGCTCAAAATAGTCGATTATTTTAACGAAGGTTCTTCTTACAGCATCACATTTAAAAATCCATCAACTGGAGATGAGTTATCTTTTGGTGGAGCTGTTAGTTACGATAACACCACCGATCAAACTTTAGACGATTTATTTGATGGTTTAAATGAGGGTGATTTCGTTCGCTTAGAAAATGCTTTATTAGTAAGAGAAAATGAGTTTTATCGGTGGATTTGGACACCGAACACATCCTTGTTAGAAGTCACCTTAGAAGATTAGAATTAAACGAATCACAAAGAATAATTATCTTTCAAATAAGCGAACCTAACTTAGGTTCGCTTATTTTATAACAATCGTATGATGCATGAGAACTGTTAAAATTTGATATAATATAACCATCATACTCGTAAAGGAATGATCCTCATGAAAGCAGCCTATATTCATTGCCGTATCCCCTTTTCTACGCATAATGCGTTCATTGTTGAACATGGTCGCTTTACGCATGTTGGCCACGCCCAATCCATTCTTAATCAACCCATCGATCAAGTGATTGACTTAGAAGACCAGGTGGTCTTACCAGGCTTTAATGACGCACATATGCATCTATTAGGGCTTGGCTATATGTTAAGCATTCATCCACTTCATGGGTTTAAAACCATTCCCGAGCTTATCGAAACGCTCAAAGAAGACACACGCCCACTCATTGAAGGGCGTGGCTTT
>SKFS01000063.1 GCA_007117885.1 Candidatus Izemoplasma sp. | reverse complement strand
ATGGCCCTCAACCATGCGCGTATACCAATTCCGCCACGTTCGCCTGGTGGAGAATGGCGGATTCGAACCACCGACCCCTTGCACGTCAAGCAAGTGCTCTCCCACTGAGCTAATCCTCCAGTTACCGACGCACTTGATTATATCATTTTAAGGTTTTTAAAGTCAAGAAAAATAGGCCTTTTTATGAGAGACATTTTTGGAATAGGTTAATTGAACTTTAAAACCTTTATAATGATTATGATCTAGTTTTATCATAGTGTTTGCTTATTTTTTTGAACGAACTCTAATTCTTGGGTCAACCACAGCATACATGATATCCATAACGAAAATAAAGAACAATGTAATTGCTGCATAAAACACCGATATCAATACTGTCATTGGGGTGTGTATGGCAATATAATAAGATCCTACACCTGGTCTGTACATGGATTGGAAAAATAACGTAGCTGCACCTCTCATGTTGTATATCATTTCAACAAAAAATGAGCCTATAATAACAAACACCAACGTAGGGGCCATCTCAGGCATAATCGGTATTATTGAATCTCTTAACATATGCTTTCTCATCGCTTGTCGAAGCGTCAAGCCTTTTGTTCTAAGCAATAAGTAATATTCAGCATGCATGCTTTCTACTAGTTCATTACGAATCATCATCCCGAACTTTGAAATCGGGGCTAAAGATAATGCTAATACCGGTATAACCCACCCTGCTAATCGCCAATATAAAGGGGTTTGAATTGAAGGCGGTTGAGGGGGAAGAATTGGCACAGTATAGCCAAAGAAAATAATTAGTAAAAAGATCCAAATAAAGCTAGGAATCGAACCGACAACAATGAAAATTGCATGGAAAACTTTGTCGAACAATGTACCTGCCTTTAAGGCAGTAGCAAATCCCATAAAGATGCCAAAACTGAAGTAAAAAATAAAGGCGATTAGGTTGAGCTGAATCGTAATTGGAGCCGCTTCAACAAGCGTTTTCCAAACATCGGCATTGCTACTACCATACGTTCCCCAATCCCATCGCGTAAAGACATTACGTATAAACTCAAGGTACTCATCGCGAACAAAATAGAAGGTTTGAGGAAACTCCAAATGTACAAACCAAATATTGATATGGGCGATGCGCGTGGCAAAAAACACTAAACTCATGAGTAGATACAGCGTAATAAACATCCAAATAAACCGCACAACAATATACCTAAGCAATAACATGATTTCACCTTCTTATTGAGTACTAACAATCTGATGGGTGTCTAATTTCAGTATATAACAAATTGTAATGTCTTTCAAATAAGACCAAGTTTTGTGATTTTTCCTTTAGTGATAAGTTCACACAACACAACTCATTTGAACTAATCTATAGCGACCTTACGCGCGTCTTTGATCAAAATCACCACAAAAAAAAAGCCCGTTTGGGCTTGTAATAATTAAGTGGCGTTCCGGGAGGGATTCGAACCCCCGACCGACGGCTTAGAAGGCCGTTGCTCTATCCAACTGAGCTACCGAAACATAACGCGATAATTATTATATAATAACGCGTCTTAAATGTAAAGAATAATAGGGTTAATTTAATCGGGTTTTTGGTTGAAATAGTCGATTTCTAATAAGCGAAGCATCAGATCGTATTTAATCATTTCTCTTTCTAAAGCATTGCTTAAGTGCACGCTTGGGGCTTGTTTATCAAAAAGGCTAAACCGGGTGGTGCCATCGGTAATCGAAAAATCATGGAGTAAGGCATAACCGTGCTCTACATTAAAGAGATCCCGACCAAAGAAATAGTTGAAATTAGCTTCTGGATAAATAAGGTTTAATATCGTTGGCACGATGTCGATGGTGGCACCGACTTGGGTAAATGTTTGCGCTTCGATGTTGGCATTATAAATAATCAGTGATTGTCTAAATAACTCCTGTGAATGAGGGTCAATCTCAATAAACTCACCCATTGAATCAAGCTCAAGCATATATGGATAATGATCAGTATAAAGGACAAACAGTGATTGCTCGTAAACTTCTTCTTCAATCAATCGCTCAATTAAAGCACCTAAAAACAGATCAAACTCATGAAGTTTATGGAGGTAAACACGAATGAGTGGATCAATATCCTCACCGTAAACTTGACCAATCAAGGGATCATGATGGACCGTATCTTGATGGGTGTATGCACCGTGGAGGCCATACGTGAGTAATTCAAGATAAAACGGTTCTTCAAAGACGAAAAACTCATCGATAAAAGCCATCATTTCAGTATCACGGCGTTCGTTATAATCGGTGTACCCTAACGCGTAGAGGTCTTCTATAAACTTAATGGTATCGTACCCTAGTTGAGGCATCATTTTTTCACGGTCGTAAAAGAAGGTGTATCCTGAATGAAAATAAAACGTGTGATACCCTGCAGTATTGAGTTTATGGGCTAAACTATATGGATAAGACTGCGTGTTGTACGCTGTACAAATATTATTCATGTGGTCATTTGAGTTTAGGGCATATAGACTAGTCATTGCCATAAACTCACTATTACACGTGGCACCTTGTTGAAAAACTGGAATAAAAATATTCTCGAAGTTATAGCCTTCATGCAACATTCGATAAAGATTGGGTGAAATCACCGGATGAATAAACCGTGTATCAAGAGATTCAACGGTAATTTTAATAAGATTATAGCCTTCAAACTCTCCGGTAAACTGGTTCCTTTGATGCGCGGGAACTTGGCTAAAAAATGCCTCGATGTCATCCTGTGCCGATGCTAAGTTTAATGAGGGCCTTGGTCTTAATAAATCCACAGTATGGTAATAAAAATACCCATATTTTTCAGCAAAGCGAACACGACTTGGCATCGCACGATAAAGATACGCATCGCTTTGATAATACTCAAGCGTTGGCGATGGTATGGGCATATAAAAACTTAACAGAAGCATAAACTGAACGATGGCAAGATAACCGATCAAACCAATCATCGGTTTAGCGATGGTATCGCGCTCTTTTTGACGAATAATATAGATGCCTAGAATCAGTGCAATGATGAGCACAGGAATGTAAAATAATGGTAATGTAATCGCATATTCATCGGTCATAAGGTCAGGACTTACCTGATTTAACCCCTGAAGATTACTTCGTGAGCCGAGAGTAAAGAAATAGGCATGGTATATCGTATCAGCGATGGCAAGCGCTGTCCAAAAGACAATCTGGAAAATAAAAAAGACCTTCTGCCACTTTAACGACCTCACGAAGAAAACAAACCCACCCAGCATCAAAGCTAAAAATAAACCATCAAAGAGTAAACCCCATTGAAAAAATCGCACAGGAACTGCGATGGCCAAAATAATCCTTAATCCAATTAAATAGCTCACTAGGGCTAATGTCATTTTAAGCTTACACTGCATAGTATCACCCAGTAGTATTATAACGCAAAAAAACTGTTTTGAAGTAAAAAAAAATGAAAGTTAGCTAAGTCGCTAACTTTCATGAATTATGTTATAACTGTCCGTTTTGCTTATGCTGTAAAAGACGAATGAAACAAGCATCATCACGCTTGCATAAATCTGTGTCATGATGTTTGCATACACCTTCAACAACGATTTGTAGTTTCTTAATATCAAAGTCCTTAAAAATTCTATGTTCTTTAATTTCATCAAAAATACTAGAATCATTGATTTCAATTATATTGTTATTGACTTTACACGTAACATGAATATGAGAGTCAGCGGTGTGTGAACGCTCATCGATGGTCAAGTCATAATGTTTTTTACCATTAATAAAGATTTGGGTAATAATTTTGTGGTCTGTTAAAAAGTCGATATTATTATATACCGTGCCTAAATTATGGTACCCATGTCGCTTAAGCTCATTGTGAATTTCTTGAATGGTTAAATGGTTACCGTCAAGAATATCGATGATAGCACGACGTTGTTTAGTAATCCGAACATTCTGTTTTCTTAGCTCATTAAAGACCTTTTCTTTTGCATCCATAGTATCACCTAAAGCTATATTAACATTTTTATAAATAAAAAAGTAGTAAAATACATTGAAAAAAATAAGCCCATTTTATAGGCTTATTTATAAAACTTCTCTTCGATTTTTTGTTTAACGTATTTTGGCACAAAACTTGAAAGGTCTCCTTTAAACTGAGCGATTTCTTTAACCGTTGTACTGCTTAAAAACGAATACTTATTATCGGTCATAAAGAAAATCGAATCAATGTCTTTATCAAGGGCACGATTCGCATGGGTCATTTGAAACTCATACTCAAAATCGGTTAACGCTCTTAATCCCCGAATAATGTGGGTCGCACCTAAGTTTTTCGCTTGATGAACCGTCAAAGTGTCACTTGTGCGAATGGTTATTCTGTCTAAGCACTCCGCTAAGACCTGCTCAATCATATCAATGCGTTCTTCTTTGGTGAACAATGTTTGTTTCCGAGGATTAACGCTTATTAAAATAATCAGTCTATCAAAGATTTTTAGGGCTCTTTTTACAATATCAACATGACCGAGTGTAATCGGATCAAAACTTCCTGGATAAACCCCTGTTTTCATCTAATCGCTCCATTCTATGAGAAGGATTTTGGTGATGCCAACCCATCGTTCTTTTTTGACCCTAAAGTTTGTGGGAATCTCGATAGCTGTTTTCTTATGCGACAATGTGACAATTAATCCGTTAGAAGACAAACATCCCGTTTCATCGATGTGTTTGAGAACTGTTGTTAGTGTGTTTTCTTGATAGGGGGGATCAAGAAGTATCAAGTCAAACTTTGTCTTACTTTGCTTAATAAACGTTTCTGCATCAATGTTCACTTTATCCGTGATGTTATGTAACTTTAAGGCATCGATGTTTTGAGTTAAAACTCGATACGCCTCTTTATCGTTTTCGATAAACGTACATTTTTCACTGAACCGCGACAATGCTTCGAGTCCTAAAGCCCCACTCCCCGCATACAAGTCTAACGTGTTTTTATAGTCAGCATACGGTCCTATCATGTTAAACAAGGTTTCTTTGACGCGATCTTTTGTTGAACGTGTCTTTGTGTTGGGAACTTCAAACAATCGATGGCGGCGATACTTTCCAGCAATAATCCGCATTCTTTACTCGTAGGTTATTTTGTGAACGGTCTCGGCATCAAGATGTTCAACCATGCGTTCAATCAACTTTAAAAGGTTATTGTAATCTTCTTGATGGACAATTGATGCATGGGAGTGTAAATAGCGTACTGGCAAACACAGTGCAATCGATGGCGCTCCTGAATGGCTCAAATGAATTTTACCGCCGTCGGTTCCCCCGCGTGTTAAATGTGTAAGCTGGTAAGGGATTTCATATTTTTCAGCAATCTCTATTGTAAAATCGCGGAGTCCTTTATGACCGACCATCGAGGAATCAGCGACCATAATGCCTACGCCTTTGCCAAGTTCTGTGTCTTTACTGCCTTTAGGAAAATCATAGGCAATCGTTGTATCCACAGCAATACCAATATCGGGTTTAACTTTGTATGCACTTGTCGTGGCCCCGCGTAAACCGACTTCTTCTTGAACTGTCCCCACACCGAAATAAATATTCGGATGGTTTTTTCCTTTAAGGTTTTTTAATACTTCTATCGCTGCGGCACAACCCACTCGGTTATCCCACGCTTTTCCTAACAGATAGTTTTCATTCGAAAGGGGTCGTGTCACAATGTAGGGTGTCATCATATCCCCAACACGAATCCCCAGTGATTCAGCCTCCGCTTTATCTTTAACACCTATATCGAGATACATGTCCTCAATTTCAACGGGTTTCTTCCGCTCTTCAGGCGTTAAGATATGGGGGGCTTTAGCACCGATGACACCATCGATAACCTTGTTATCTTTCGTGGTGATTTGCATTTGCTGAGCAAGCATAACTTGACTCCACCAGCCGCCTGCTGGAATAAATTTAATGTAGCCTTCTTCAGTGATCTTCGTGACCATAAAGCCGACTTCATCCATGTGTCCTGCAACCATGATGCGAGGACCTTTAGCATCGCCAATTTTTTCAGCGATAATGCTCCCCAAGTTGTCAAAACTAATCGAACCATAATCTTTCATCTGTGCTTCCATATATTTACGCACGGCAGTTTCTTGACCTGGAATACCATTAAGCATTGATAGTTCCTTTAATATTTGACTCATAAAACCCTCCTGTTATTTTTTTATGTATTTGACGCCAAAAACAATTAAAAGTATACCATACGCTGTCAATAAAATAAACAATCCCCATTCAACGATATCATCGATACGTGGACGACCGAAATAAAAGTAGGCACCTAAGGTCAAAACACCCACTGATATTAAGAAGTTGACAAAGGTTGTGGATCGTTTCAGTAGTTGTGAAATGAGTAGGTAAACAAAGCCTCTTAAATAAAGCACGAGTCCAATGCCTAAGTAAATGTCAATCTCGCGGAGAACTAATAAAACTGAGAGTACCAAAGCAATCACAAGTTCTACGCTCAAAATCATTAAAGCATGTTGGTTTTTGTGTTTCTTATATTCCTTTAAAAACCGGACAACACTGTAGTAAACAATAATAACTGCGGCGAAAATATTCACAAAATCTCTAAACCAATCAAAAACAAACATCCCTAACACTGAAACAATTACTAAAATACCTCCGACAATTAAGTTAACGAGTGGTTCTTTAAAAACAAGCTTAGTCATCTTACTCATTAAATGTTTCCTCCCATTCTTTTATTCTTTCTTTTAGTTGTTCATTTTGGTTATTGATGATAGTTTGAAACGCGTCTTGAAATATCCGTATCTCACGATTCTTTAGTCCTTTTGTCAGTTTCTTTTCACAGGTCTCTTCTTGTTCCTTCACTGCATTAATAATCGCTTCACTTTTATGGGTGAGATGAAGGTGCATTAAACGGCGATCATTGGGATCAATTTTACGGTGAATCATGACACTTTTTTCTAAGCGATGTAAGATTCCTGAGAGCGTTGCCTTATCGGTATCTAAATAGATTAACACTTCTTTTGCCGATAAGCCTGGATGGTCTTGAATGGTTTTTAATACTTGAAACTGTGCATAGGTTAACTCGTATTTTTGCAAAACTCGAGTCATAATTCTTTTGTGCAATAATGCGGATTTGTTAATCATATCACAAAAACTTTCAATCATCGGCCACCTCCATATAGATTGTATACAAATTATACGCTAAAAACCAGAAAAAGTCAAAAAAAAGAGTGCTCAGCACTCTTCATCAACTAACAATTTGATCTTGATCGTGAATTGGATCCTCTTTAACCGGCACATCACTAGGTTTAGGTACGTCTTTTTGAACAGGCTTTTCCATTTGCTTACGACGTCGATAAAGATTATAGCCACCGTAGGCGTCGATACCAATAAAGCCTCCTGCCCCTAGTGCAAGGAGTAAAATAAGAATGATAATATCCTGAATATCGACCCCACGAAATAAAACGTAAGTTCCGATGATAAGCGTTGCAATATGGAAGAAAAAGGTTGGATGATCCCCTTTTTCATGGCCATCACTAACACCATAAAAATGCACTGTCCCTCGCGCAAGTAAGACCGCACCAAACATATACCCAAAAACGCTCCCTAGACCATCTTCGGTCAAAAATGCCGAACCGATGAAGACTGTAGCAACCAGTAAGTTTAATACAATCTCTACGACATTTATAGTTTTTATCAAATCACTTTTTTGGGTTTTTATGAACGGAACTAAACGAATAATCGCGTACCCTGCAATCAATAAACCGACAAAGGCTTCCACCCATTTATAAAAATCTGTAGAAAAATAAAGAATCATTGCCAACCCTATTAATAGAACCGCACCCACAAATTTAAATGCCCACCCGTAAATCGTAAATGTGGTTTTAATACCCGCCATATAAATCCTCCTTTTTGTTAGCTTAATGATACGATTAAACGGTAAAAATAGCAATCAAAAACCTAAAACTTTGGAAATCACTCAATTGCAGAACCTCGGCTCTACTATGGGGGTCGCCTCTTGTTT
>SKFS01000030.1 GCA_007117885.1 Candidatus Izemoplasma sp. | reverse complement strand
GCGCCATCACAAACGTGCCTTTGTTTACTGTACACAAATGATGTATTCGGGGGATGGTGCCGCCATCGGTGCTAAAGCACTCAGAAAGAAAGGCTTTAGTGTGCATCAACTGGCGCATTTCAACATGCCCAACAATATTACCGATTTTCGTCTGCTTCATTGGGTCAAACCAAAGGATAGCGAAAAGCTCGCCAAAAAGTTGGCTAGTAAAACGGAACGTTTTGCGAAGGCAATTGTCGCGGATACACGGATCCGCAAAGGCGAAAACGTCCTTTCTTTAGCGTTAGGACTCATTCAACGTATCCCCTTTAAAAAAGGTCGAGAAATGTACAAAAAAGCGCTGCGAGTGGATAAGGATTGCATCCTATGTCAGCGCTGTGTTGCCTTGTGTCCAAGTCAAAATCTACGCATTGAGGACAACCAACTACAGATTGATTCACGGTGTTACTTATGTTATCGCTGTGTGAATCATTGTCCTGTGCAAGCCATCCATTTTTCAAGGCGGGCTAAAGTTATCCGTCCTTACCTTGGTCCGAGTACCGACTTTACAATTGAAGATGTGCGTAAGCACCATTGATAAAAAACCCGCTACCTTTAGGTGCGGGTTTTAATGCGATCAGGAAGGGCTAAATAGTCGCTCAAGGTTTGATAGATCTTACGCAACTCCTCTGGGCGTCCTGTGGTGAGTTTATAAGGCACTGCTTTGCTGGAAAATGCGTAGTGAAGGGCGTTTCCATTGAACCCTAAATAACTGTGTTTAGCCTTGAGATCTTTGTGTAAGTTTTTCGCTTCTAGTAGCCAGGCGTTTAATGAAGTTTGTGGGTCTTCTGTCTCGACGTCTTGGTAAAGTTTAAACGGTGTAGATTCACCAACCTTCTCAAACTTCACCCCTTTTAAACTTGGTCGATAGCGTGTTTTAATTTGAAAGCGTGTTGCAGCATCGTAAGGAAGGGTTAAGTAGATGCCCCGAAAAATTTCACTGCTGGCGCTCCCTGTGCTGACAATGAGGGATAGGTTCATCAGTGTAAACGGTGTGCCATCATCGGTTGTTCCTTCGATGGCATAGCGTACTCTGGCAAAGGCGTGGCGGTTAAAAAGACCGCCTTCTTTATGCACGTGGTTGAATGCTTTAGGATAGGCATGATATCGCCTAGTGTTTTCCTGATGGGAATCTTCGATAAGCGCTCTAAAGAGTGTTTCAACACTAACTTTCCCGCGAACATAGCGACGGTTGATTAGAAAAATGACCAGTCCAATAAGAATCAATCCAATGCCAAGCGGTAAACTGAGTGTCTCAATCAAGGTAAAATCATCGAAGAAGCGTAAGCTAACTAAAACAGCACCGAGTAGCAGCAATCCAAAGACTACCCCATGCCAAGGGCGCTGAGATTTTTTTTGGTATTGGCGCCACTGTTTGACCATAGTTTCAAGTGTATAATCGCTAAGCATAGTACCACCTCTTGCCTTTATTGTATAGAGTTCACTACGCTTTGACAAGCTAAACGGTTTATCAATCCAGTTAAAACGCGGGATTTCCTCAGTGTAAACTACAAGGTTTTTCTTGTAAAAGACTTGTCAATGCTAAACAAAAGCTTTAAAATGATGTATAATGAAGTTACACGTAAGGAGGGTTCACTATGGTACAAGAAAAACGCATACTCGATCAAGAATTGAGACAAGAACTGACAAAGACTCAGTGCCATGCAATGATGGACTATTTAATGGTTCAGTTTACCGATAAAAAAGACTTTCACTACAACTATTATTTCGACACAGTTGAGGGTTCTTTAGAAAAACGCGACATTACATTGCGTTTGCGTACTGTTCTCAAAGATGAAAGTATAAGTTACCATTTAACCTTGAAAATACCGACCATTGATTCTGATACCTATTTAGAGTACAATCAACGTTTAGATGAACGTTCGATGCGCTTACTCGCCTACAACAACAAACTCCCTCAAGGGGAGATTGCTGAACTAACAAGTATTCACGGGGGCGATGTGAAACTCGTAAATATGATTAAAGTTAATCGTGTGTTCGCGTTATTTTTAGACCAAAAAGTGTTCTTTGATCGGATTAGCCATCAAGGGGAAACATTTTATGAAGTCGGCACGAGAATTGATCGCTCAGGCGCGAGCGATAACTCTAAAATTACTAACTTTAAAAACCTGCTTTCGAAGTTTGGGATTCAGTTCGAACAAGCTGAGCGACGGAGTAAAAAATTCAGATAAGGTTCTGCCTTATCTTTTTTTATGGATGAAAAAAAGACAGAGCGCACTCTGTCTTAAAGAATAATAAAGTAAGTCACTAAAGCCACCACATAGATGACCATTAAGTAGTTCGCCGTCTCAAAGGAGACTTTGAACTCGCGGATCATACGAACCGGTTTAACATCTTTTTCAATGACCAGTTTATAAAAGGCAAACCCGATAGTTAGTGTGGCAATGTAATCGTAAAGCGGCAAAAGCCCAAACGGTGAAACATAGCTTAAATCAACACCGAAGAACCCAGTACTAATCGGGATATAGAAGGTTCCTAAAATAACACATGAGAAAGCGATGATAATCATCGAGACACGTTGCGGTGTTTCGCTTAGTAATATTGTCATCGGTTTAGGCCCAAAGAAGATTTGCGACATTTTAATAAACGATGTGGCGGTGCCAATATTCACAAAGAACAAAATCCAGTACTTCCACTCTTGATCATAAATGCCATACTTAATAATCGTTTTACTAATAAAGCCATTAAAGAGCGGTGCACCGGTAATCGATAGCATCCCCACAATCATCAAGACACTGACGACCGGCATGGTCTTCATCACCCCGCGTATATCGGAGACCTTCTTCGTGCGATAAGCTTGGATAATCACCCCTGCACCGAGGAAGAGTAAACTTTTAAACAACGCATGATTAAACACATGGTAAAGCCCACCATAAAACAAATCATTGGTTGGTAAGCTCGATAAACCCATCATCATGATGCCCACCTGACTCACCGTATGGTACGCTAAAATCTGTTTCATGTCTTTTTGTGAGAGCGCAAACATCACCCCGACACCGGCGGTAATCCCCCCTACAACAAAGAAGAAATCACTGTAACTATAGTTTGCCGGAGAAAACATATCATTAATCCGAATAAACAGGTACAGTCCACCTTTAACCACAAGGCCACTCAGTAAAGCACTAATGCCTGATTGGGCGACCCCGTGCGCTTTGGGTAACCATGTATAAAGCGGAAACAAGGCAGCTTTAACGCTCGCGCCAATCATTAAAAAGATATAGGCCATACGCAAGGCAACATAATCCGGTAATCCTTCAAGAAGTTGCTGAATCGCTAAAACATTAATGGTGCCGAATGAGTTGTAAAGGATAATGATGCCAATTAAGAAAAACAGCACCCCACTGACATTGATTAACTCATAATAAATGCCCGCACGATAAGCATCGCCGGTCTTTTTAAAAGCGATTAGAATCGTGACCAGAATGGTGGTGAGTTCTAAGAAAACAAAGAGATTAAATAAGTCGTTTGACTGTAAGAAACCTAAGAAAACCCCTTGTAAAAACATTAAGAAGAAGAGAAAGTTATCGTTTTTCTCGTTGGTTTCCCGGAAGTTAAATGTATAAATTAACACCATCCACCAAGTAAATATCGTTAAAAACATAAACGATAGACTTAAGCGATCATTATACAAACTAATCCCTACTCGAGCATCCCAATCGCCAAAGACAAAAAGCGTAGCATCGGGTTGATCGCCGTAGGCATTATAGTACATAATGAGTAAAACCGTCATCGCAAACTGAGCGACAAGTGCTAAATAGTTCACATATTTACTTTTAAAAACATAAATGATTAGCGCCGTAAAAACCGGAATAAAAATCAAATAAACTGGGATAAAGAGCATTATTTTCCTTCTTCCCTACGGAGTATTTCAGCCCACTCAACTGTACCATAATGATGGAAAACTTTAATACAGAGCATTAACGCAAGCGCAGTCACGGTTGAACCAATGACGATGGTTGTAATCATAAGCGCTTGTGGGAGAGGATCGGCAATCATTGTAATGCCCTCACCAACGATCGGAATCGAGCCGCCATCTAAATTTCCTAAGTTAAGAAATAAGAGGATCACTCCCGACTCAATAATCGTCACACAAAAGACACTTTTAA
Organism: Candidatus Izemoplasma sp.; assembly: GCA_007117885.1. GTDB lineage: Bacteria > Bacillota_I > Bacilli_A > Izemoplasmatales > Izemoplasmataceae > CSBR16-104. The sequence goes on along the minus strand of SKFS01000030.1, from coordinate 3,824 downwards.
TAATATTCGTACTTGTGGAAAGACCGTAAAATCCGATTAAAATCACCACAAATGTTAAAATAGGATCCATTATCTTCCCTCCTTTAAGAAGGCTGTAAAAATAGCCCATAATCCAAGTGCGACTTTAAAGCCAATCATAATGTTTAAGATAACTAAGTAAATCGTTTGCACATCATAACTATAATGCGTGGGGATGAAGTTCGTAAAAAACGTCCCCCTTGTAAAAATACTGATCCCTGCAAAAAGTAAAATCGCGATGTATAAAAACTTTTCTACGGTCACAATCAACTTAATATTCGTTTCTTTATCGTGATCGATATAGTATAAAATCAAAATCGCACTGGCGACAATCGCACCGCCTTGAAAGCCCCCTCCAGGTGATAAGTGACCGTTAATGATGACATAAAACCCAAACGTAAGCATCAACGGATAAACCAGCCGTGAGAATGTCACAAATAAATCTGGAGTTTTAAACTTATCGTACATAAACTGTGCGTTTTTTTCTTCGATATCATGTTTGCTTATCCAAATGATACCGCTAACCGCAATCAGGAGAATCCCCGCTTCAAACAAGGAGTCAAACAAGCGGTAATCAAGTAAGATAGCGGTCACTAAATTGCGTGAGCCGGTCTCTTCAAAACCCCGAGGGATAACCCCTTCAACTAAATAGCTTTTTAAGGCGGTATTATAGAGGATTTGGACATCCTGCATCGCCACCACAAACACAGCGAGTAAAACACCGAGTAAAATAATAATAATCAAATGTTTAGTCACCGAAATCACGATCCTTAAACTGTATGACCTCGATATTATCGTAATCCTTTGCCATACTCTCTAATTTTTGTAATAAAATACTCGATTTTTTTCCTTTTAAAATATATTTATTGGTCTCTTCATCTTTCGTGACGATTAAATCGACATTGGTCTGTTCACAAAGTAATTGATCCCGTCCTGTGCCGAGTTTACAAAGCCCAGGGTCATTGGTAATATTCAGTTCTAAGTGATACAAATCCGTAAAACGTTTCAATAAGATATAACCGACACCCGTAAATTGGTTATCACTAATAATGAAATCATCGAGCGCTTTATCAAGCACGATAAACTCCCGTTGACGGGAAATACTAATGACATAAATCAAAGGAATAATGGCACTCCCAATCGCCACTTCTGCAATCGCAACATCGGGAGCTTTATTCATAATATAAAGGCACGCAGTGACCAAAGAGAACGACGTGATTAAAATAATGATGGTGCCGTTATTACGATGAACAACAATCGCAATCGCTAAAATAATCAAAAGAATCTGCAAAGCATACGCAGTCAACTCAATCATCGTTAGATCAAGCATTCAGTTCACCTGCTTTCTCGTTTTGCTTCGTTTTATCGGCTTCGTGGTACACCCGTTTAATCGGTACACCTGTTAAATACGCACTGCGGATATTAACATGCGAACTAATCGGATTCGTGATAATAAGAAAACCGATTAAAAGCGTAAAACGAATAACATACTCATACGAGGTAATATTCGCTATTAAGAGCGCAATCAAAATCGTTAAACTCCCTACGGTATCAATGGTTGCCGCAGATAAGATCCGTGTGTAAAGGTTTGTTAAGCGGAAAATCGCCACCATACCAAACATAATAAAGATCCATGACATCACTAAAAGGGGAATCGCAATAAACTCTTGAATCATTTTTCACGCCCTCCAGTCATAATGTATTTTGACAGTAAGGTAATCGTTAAAAAGCCGATGATCCCATACGAGATAGCAATATCTAAAATCACCGTGCTGTTTTCATAAATCGCATACACTGCGACAAACATCACAACTTTAGCACTAATGAGGTTTACCATCAAAATGCGGTCCCAAATCGTTGGGCCAATAATCAAACGCACAAAGCTCACTAATATCGCTAAGATCATAATAAACAAGGTGAGCACTAAAAACCATTGAAATAGCGTCATTTGATATCCCCCTTCTGTTTTAGTAAGCGCTCAAAGTTCTCTCTCACTGGGCGCTCTAAGTCATCTGCGGAGGCATTGGGCTCAGCCAACGTCATCACCTGAATGATGTGTTCTTCGGTATCGGTATCAATCGTAATCGTCCCTGGTGTCAAGGTAATCGAATTTGATATAATCCCGACTAACACAGGGTCTTCGACGTCGAGGACAATATCAAAAACGACCGGCTCATACTTATGGGCAAGAAGATTAAACACATACATAAACGACGCCTTATAAATTTCTACAAACAAAAATAACACGTAAACAATAATCGTCCGCAAACGAATCGGTTGATATAAATACCCATCGTCGTCATAAAGAACTTGATACGTCCCAAGCGTGACGATACCACAAATAAAGATACCCGCTAAAATCGTTTCAATGCGGAAGTTCAGCGCAAGTAAAAACCAAAAGATCAATAGAATAAAAAACAACTTATAGCGTAAGCGTATAAACTTCATGTATTGCTTCATTGTTCTCACCTCTCATTTTTATCGCTATAGGGGGATGCCTGTAACACCGATAAACCGCTCAGCGCAATCACGGTTTTCGCGTCTTGGATCAATCCTTTTTTAACCATCTCTAACGCCTCATTAAAAGGCAAAATCACCGTCTCAACAAACTCATCAGAGTCTTTTTCAAGAGGCTTTTCGACCGGTTCACAGTCAGTGCCAACGTATAGTTCAATCAACTCATTAGAAAAGCCGATTGCAGTATAAAACGCTGTCAACTTTTTAATTGTTTTAGCCCGATAGCCGGTTTCTTCTTCAAGTTCACGGACAGCACACGCCAATCCTGGTTCACCTCGAAAATCCTTTTTTCCCGCAGGAATCTCTAAACTTTCTTTACCAATCGCGTAGCGGTACTGGCGCACTAAAACAACACGATGATCGTGTGTTAAGGGCAAAATTGCGGCCGCACCCACATGATCCACCACCACACGTTTCGCCGGTCGATCGTTAGGAAGCAAAATATCATCCTCATAAACTTGAATAAAACTGCCATTGTACACAGTATGACGCTTTACTTTTGTTTCAGTTAGTTTCATCGTCTACCCTTCATTTCATGTTAAAAAAACACATTGCCGTGCTTCGTTAGTATTATAATATCTTATTAAGCTCAATTTTACAACGGCAAATTTACGATATCCTTAACGATATCGTTTTACCTCAAAACGGGCCAGACGATACGGCTCATTTTCCTTAATCCCTGCTTTTTGTAAAACAATTGAACACTGTTTTTCGGCAGTGTCTACGCCTGTTAAATCTGGCAATAAAACGCCTTTACGGCCTTTATAAGTCGCGATAAGGCCATACCTTTTAACATCGTGCCCTTCTAGGGTTTCGATGGTTTCCGCTGGCATGAGTACATCGACTGAATAACTTAGCGTGTCTATCTCATCAATTTGTATCGGTGCGAAACGCGGATCTTTAAAGGCGGCGCTTAAGGCATTATCACGAACTTCTTCAGCGAGTGTTTCACGAGTGCTTTCAAGGGTCCCGATACAACCTCTTAACTGTCCTGATCGGTAAATACTCACAAACGCGCCAGAAGGCGCGTTATACTGCTTTAATTGTGGTTCACTTAAAACAAATTTTTGGTGGGTTTGCAAATAGGTTTCAACACTATCACGGGCAATTTTAACGAGATCACATTCAGTTTCTTTCAGCGCTTTATGCTTCGCTTTCTCGGCGTCTTGAACCGCCTTTAACGGATCGCACTGGAGTGTCTCACCCGTCACCTGATAATGGCTGACGGCGTAGCCCACACCAAAGGGCGCTTGATAACTTAAAAAAGTTGTCTCTAACTGCTTTTTATC
>SKFS01000137.1 GCA_007117885.1 Candidatus Izemoplasma sp. | reverse complement strand
GTTCGAACACTTTATATTATCGATCCTGAAGGAACGATTCAACTTATCACCCATTATCCCGAAGGATTAGGTCGAAGTGTTGATGAAATTATCCGTTCCTTAAGAGGACTTCAAAAACTTCGGGAAGAACGCATTGCGATTCCAGCAAACTGGGTTCCAGGCGATGATGTGATTGCGATTCCTCATGATATGTATCTCGATTCGGTCGAAGCTCGAATGGCGAAGGATAATTCAATCAAGGAATGCATTGATTGGTATTTATGTTTTAAAGAAGATATAGAAGAGTAGCCTATATACATGCTGAAATTTTCATGTTTCAGCATTTTTTTGTTGTTTTTTTTGTAAAACCCATCGATTGAGCTTTTTTTTCGGTATAATGAAGTTAAAAAGTAGGAGGTGGTAATGATGAGAAAATTGGTTATTTCATTACTATTAGTGGTCTTTATAACTTTAGGTTGTACGCAGACAGACGAGTTTATTGAGTATGATCTCGTTGATTTGACCGCCGATCAAATCGCCTACTTAGAATCCGTTGACTATACGATAACGATGTGTGTGGACCCTGATTGGGAGCCTTATGAACTCTATGAAAATGGTGAGTTTACAGGCATTGCAGCAGACCTCGTTTATTTAGTGGCGGGACGCACAGGCATTACCTTTGAAATCATTGAAACGGAAGATTGGCCTGAAACACTTCGTGTCTCTAGAGGAGAGGTTCCTGGTCAATCGTGTAAGGTATTACCCTTCTTAAATCAAACACCTGCTCGTGAAGAGTGGTTAATCTTTACAGAGCCGATCTTTGTTGACCCACAAGTGTTTATTACGCGGCAAGAATTTGTTACGCGTGACGGCAACTCAAACATTACCGATCCATCGCTTTTAATTGATAAAACACTCGTGCTCCCAGAGGGCACAAGTGTTGAAGAAAATATTCGCAACGACTTTCCCAATATTAACATCATGACCGTTCAATCCGAACGCGATGTCTTTGAAGCCATTGAGCTAGGACTCGCCGATTTCGGCTTACGATCGAGAATGATTGCCTACTATGTTATTCGCCAAGAGGGGTACTTTAATTTAAGAACGGCAGGCGATTTAGCTGGGTATGAGAACAACTTACGTATGGGTGTGCACAAAGACGAAGTCATTCTTCGTGATATTTTAGATTTAGGTATTGCGACCATTACCCCAGAAGAAACCCAAGCGATTGTGAACAAGTATGTGTTCTTCGTTATTGAAGAACCGATTGATTATTTCCTCATATTTCTTATTGGAACGTTCTTTATTTCTATCACCGGTCTTTTTGTGCTATTTGAGCGTCGTTTTAGAAAAGCCAATGCTGAGCGTCGTAAACTGTTAAATAGAATGCCAACATTAGTCTGGTACATCAATGCCGATAAAGAAGTGGTATTTATGAACCAGTCTGCAAAATCATTCTTTGAGCTCGATTTATTTGTGCGGGGATTAAAAGGTCAAGAAGCAAGCCCTCAGTATCGCGAGTTATTGCAACTTATCGACGAAGCGTATACAAAGAAACGCACCGTTAAAAAGGAACTAACACTGATGTCTAGAACCGAAGAGAGTAAAACTTTTGTGCTGCACATCTATCCTGAAATCCGCGCTAGTAACAAAGTCGAATATCTAAGCTGTGTGGCGGAAGATATCACGAGTATAAAAGTATTAATCCAGAAAACAGAAGCACTAAATCGATTTTTAGGTGGCACGATTGAACACTTACCCGATCCAGCATTTATCGTTAATCAAGAAGGGGTATTAACGCATTGGAATAAAGCCATTGAGGAACTGACTAATACACCGAAAGAAAACGTTATTGGTTCACAGTTTGAAGGGTATTCAAAAGTCATCTATGGGTATTCAACGCCGCTTTTAGTTAATTACTTGTTGGAAGAGAAAGCAGTGCCTAAAGAGCGTTATCTCGACACAAAAACTGAAACCGATAAACTGTTTGTTGAAACAACCTTAACCATCGCAGAAAAACCGTTAATGATCCAAGCGGTGGCAGCGATTATCCGTAACAATCAAGGTGAAGTCATCGGTGCGATTGAAACCTTTAGAGACATTACTGAAATCAAATTAAAGGAACAAACCATTACGTACTTATCACAACATGATTCAATGACCAAACTATTAAACCGAACGTACTTTGATCAGGTTAGAGATCGTTATCAAGATGAAACCTACTATCCACTTGCCATCATTTTGGCCGACTTAAACAATCTAAAAGTTTTTAATGACACCTATGGCCATGAAATTGGCGATAGGGTGCTAATAACCTTCGCTGGGGTCTTGCAAAGAAATGAAAATGAAAAGGATGTTTTAGCCCGCATCGGTGGCGATGAGTTTGTCCTGCTAATGCCAAACACACCCGAAGCTGAAGCCAAGCGTCGTTTAGAGGTTATTCGACACGATTTAAGCGCTGCCAAAGTTGAAGGGGTAAGCATTCAAGCAGCGCTAGGTTTAGCCTACTCCAAGGATACTAATCGCTCGCTAAAAGAACTCTTGCAACAGGCTGAAACGGCAATGTATGAGGATAAAGAACAGTACCATCAAAACAGAAAAAAATAGTTTTACGCAAACAAAAAAGACAGCCGTGGCTGTCTTTTAGTTTGATTGAAAATAGTGTGAGGCACTTAAAATCATATCCCGCAAGCTTTTCTTTGGTTGCCATTGCAAGACTTGAAACGCCTTTTGATTTGAAGCGATTAAAACCGCGGGATCGCCTTGACGGCGAGGATGGTTTTGATAGTTTACCGATGTCTGTAAGACGTTTTCAGTGGTTTTGATAATATCTAAGACACTGTAACCATCCGAACTACCCAAGTTTACAACGAGCGATGACTGTGTTTGATCGATGTATTGTAATGCTTTAATGTGTGCATCAATCAAATCTTCGACATGAATATAGTCGCGAATTGCGGTGCCATCTTTGGTCGGATAATCTGTGCCAAAAACTTTGAGTGGATGTTGCGGGTTTAACACACTTTTAATCACATTTGGAATCAGATGTGTTTCAGGCTCGTGTTTTTCTCCAATCGTACCATCATAATAAGCGCCTGCAACATTAAAATACCGTAAAGAAGCATAATTGAAGTCCGTATAGGCACCACTAACATCCTCCAACATCTGCTCAATCATATATTTCGTTTTACCATAGGGATTTACGGGATTGAGTGGTGAGGCTTCTGTGATTGGCATGTGTTCTTGAACACCATAGACTGCCGCTGTCGAAGAAAAAATAAGCGTGTTCACATTGGACTTAATCATTGCGTTTAACAAAGCTCTCGTGCCTTCAACATTATTTTGGTAGTACTTTAACGGAACACGTACACTTTCACCAACTAAAGAGAACGCTGCAAAATGCATGACCGCATCGACAGCTTCTTTTTCTAATAAAGCAGAAAGAGTCTCTTCATTATGAGTTGAGGTTTGATAAAACTTAGCGGCGGGATCGATTGCACTACGGTGTCCTGTTGAAAGATTATCGACGACAATGACACGATAACCCTCTTTTAACAACATTTTAACAGCATGGGAACCAATGTAACCTGCACCACCCGTGACAAGAATTGTCTTCATTATCTCATCCTTCCTTTACTAGCTACTATGATACACTATTTCTTATTGTTTGAACATAGGTAAAAAAGTGAAATCTATTTCCTTTGAACACATCTAGAATTTTCGACGTGTGTATGCTATGATGAAGCTGTAATCGATTAAAAATGAGGTGAATCTATGAGTGTCAAAGAAAAACTAAAAACAGAAAAGTCGTCATTAATGAACAAGACCCGTCCTTATGAAACTGTTGCATTTATTATCTTTGCGATTTTATTCCTTCAACAAATTGCGTTACTCTTTGTAAGTTTATATCGTTTTGCCACCGGTGGCGTGCTAACATTTTTCTCAATGGCTAATCAAACAACACCCGGCTTCTTCGGGCGAATTATCGCCATTGATAATCAAGATGGATTTATCGTCTTTTTAGCATTTTTAGCGTATCTATTCTTTTATGCCATCATCTATGTTTTTGTTTTCAGTTACTGCGAGCGGCATGGTTATGCTAAATGGACATGGACGTTATTGGTTGTCTTTGGACCGAACATTTTCCTTATATCCCCCTTGTACATTTACGCAGCCTTTGTGTTTAGACCGTACTTATTCTCATTTATGAACACCATGATTGCTGAGTTTAAAGAGCATAAACCTGCAACTAAAAAGGTTGCCAAAACCGAATAATGAAAAAGACTTTAAGTAGACACGAACCTACTTAAAGTCTTTTTTTAATCAAAGAAACATCAAGCAATCAAAAGAGCGATGTTTTGTCATAAGACAGTTCATCGCTCTTATTAAGTCACTAGAATCCTGCGATTTGTCCACCGTCAGCAATAAACTCTGAACCAGTAGAGAAGCTTGATTCATCCGAGGCTAAGTAAAGCACTAAGTTTGCAATTTCAATAGGATCACCGATCCGCTTAAGCGGATTCATTTCACCCATTTGCTCAATCAATGATTTGTCAACATTTGGATTTTCCATGGTCATCGGTGTACGAATGACACCTGGATGCACGGAGTTGACACGAACATTATGAGGTCCAAAGTCAATCGCTGCTGATTTTGTCATCCCGCGCACCGCAAATTTAGTTGCCACATACGGTAACGAGCCTGCGCCACCAGCCATGCCTGCAATCGATGAAATATTGATGATTGATCCAATCCCCGCTTTAATCATCGATGGTGCCGTAATGGCCATGCCTAAGTAAACCCCTAACTGATTGATACGATAGTGAATATCGTAGTCTTCGTCAGACGTTTGATCCCATGGCTTAAGCTTTGCAATACCTGCATTGTTAACGAGTACAGTAACATTGCCATAGAGTTTTTCAGTTTCTGAGACGACTCTTTCCCAGTCCTCACGTTTCGTAACATCGTGTTTCATAAATGTGCAGTTTTCACCCAGTTTATTTGCAGTTTCTGTGCCATCTAAGATGTCAGTGATAACGACTTTTGCCCCTTCTTTAACAAAGAGTGCAGCATGTTCTGCGCCCATACCGCGTGCGCCGCCAGTAATAATCGCGACTTTTCCAGCCAGTCTAGCCATTGAAAAACCTCCTTTTTATTATAGTTCTATTTTAAAACGCTTTCATCGATGATGCATGGGATTTGCTTTAATTTTTTTGAAAGAGAGGTTTTTTGGCTTTATTAAAGAAAAAAACGGGTCAACTTTTTTGAGTTGTTAAGAAATATATGCTATGATTTAACATAGATAGAAAAAGGAGTGAGACGATGGACCAGGGTTATTTTGTTTTAAGAAACCATGTGAAGATTCCTAAAATCGGGTTTGGTACGGCACCATTAAAAGGTGAAGAAGCGTATCAAGCTGTCAAAACGGCTTTAGACGTTGGCTACCGTCATATTGATACTGCGCAAATTTATCTAAATGAAGAAGATGTTGGACGGGCAATCCAAGACGCAAATCTCCCTCGTGAAACCCTCTTCATTACGTCTAAACTTGATGCTAGTATTAAGAGTTATGACTCCGCTTTAGAGGCTTTTGAAGAAACGCTTAAGCGCTTAGGACTGGATTATCTAGACTTATATTTAATCCATGCACCATGGCCTTGGGACGATAAATATGGGAACTATGACCAAGGAAATGTTCAAGCTTATAAAGCGTTAGAAAAACTTTACAACGAGGGAAAAGTCCGCGCGATTGGCGTCTCTAACTTCTCAGTTCATGATTTAGAAAACATCAAAAAAAATTGCGAGATATTGCCGCATGTCAACCAAATTAAGTACCATATTGGCCATCCACAAGAAGAGACGGTGAATTATTGCAAAAACCATGATATTTTAGTTGAAGCCTATTCACCGCTTGGACGAGCGAAAGTTTTAAACCATCCAAAACTACTTGAAATAGCTGCCAAATACGCTGTTTCAACCGCACAACTTTGTGTTCGTTATCCACTAGAAAACGGGGTTTTACCGTTGCCAAGGTCATCAAAAAGAGATCATATTATTAACAATAAAGAGGTAAACTTTACACTTAGTTCAGAAGACCGGAGTATTTTAGACAATCTTCGTATTGAGTCTATTGAATTTGGGACACCCCGAAAAAAATGATGCCATTAAACGGGCATCTTTTTCTTGAATAGCTGTAAAGCACGAACAACTAAGTAAAGCGCAATGAGCAGGGTGCCAATGCTATCAATCCAATAACTAAGCGTTGAAGCTTTAAAGAATACCATCGAGCTTAGGGCAATCACAACGTTGAAGTCAACTAAGGTTTTTGCTTGATACATCTTGCTTTGTGAATCCATCACAAAGCTTTCTTTTTGATGGTTAAAGCGCTGATATCGAACCATGAAATAGCCATTAAAAAGCAATCCTAGTAAGGCGATAGTGAGTCCTAACCAAACTGTTCCTTCAGGAACCCTTGGATTGACTAAACCCTCGATGAATAAGAAAATCAAGACTGACGCACTCAGCATTAAAACCACCGCTAAAAAACGGTAAATACGTGTCTCATAGCGCTGAACTTGGTCGTAAGTTAGACGCCCTTTCTTGATTTTTAGGTAGGTTGTTAAGGCAAAGATTAAGACACTAAGCTCAACAGTTCGCCGAACAAAATCAGCGATTTGAGTGGATGAGCTATTCATCGTCATCGCAAGAAACGTGACCACCGGACCCAGAGCACTAAATACGACCGACAGAACAAGTGTTTTTAAACGCACATCGGTCTTCATAGTATCACCCCTAGATAACTAAAAAAAGTCAGTAAGCCATAGACCATTAATGCAATACCAATCGGTAAAAATGTTGTATCGGTACCTTTTTTAGCGTACGCTTCAATGACCGTTGCTAACGGCGAAACAATCAAGGCAATACTCAGTGCAACCCACCAAACGATTGAACTAAAAATAAGTAGCGTGAAAAAGATTATGATAAAGACCGCAATATTTAACGAAATACTGCCAAAATAAGTTTTCTTTGGATCGGCATTATAACCATCGTGTTTCCTTTTACCGAATCGTTTTCCTAAAAGCGCCGCTAAGGCATCGCCAATCCCCCAACTTACCACCGCAATCCATACAATAACTTCGTTATCCCCAGGTAAAAGATAGTAAAATAAATAAAGCAAAATCGCAAACATCGCTTGGGCTTGAATTAAGGAATATTTAAGTTCGCCCCCTCTTTTCTTACGATCAACTAAAAGCTTCTTGTAATAGCTGGTCTTTTCAAATAAAGCTAAAATGATAAAGATAAGCACAATAAAAATAACGATCGCAACCACTGCATAGGCCCATGACTCAAAGACATAAAGATAAAACGCAAACGATGCAGCATAACCGATATGTTGATACTTGCGAACGAGTTCATGAGGCACATTAAAGACGGTTTTCAATACCACTGCAATTGCTGCAACAACGATAAAATAATACAATATCAAATAAGCAAAATGGCTAAAAAAACTAAGCAATACCTCACCTCATTTCTAATTCAAGTATATCACTGAATGGAGAAATTATCATTTAATTCCAATAAAATAGCCTGTTCATTTGTTTATAGAGTATAAGGAGGTGTAATCGTATGAAGCCAGCAATGAAAAATGCGATTTTTTTAAGTGGTGTCCTCACGGTGTTATTTATGGTTTTACCGATTCTACACTATGATGATTTACAGTACACCGGCTACGAGGTGCTACTTGGCAAAGAACTAATTTCGATTAATCCTTTTGGTTTAGGTAGCATTGCTAGCGCTCGTTTACCGTTTTCTCTTTGGGCCTTAATCGGATATTTCTTACCCTTATTGGGCGGTATTAGCATTCTTATGAAAGAACGCCTAACCCTGATTTCAAGCATTTTGTTTTTAGGGGGATTTTTTGCATTAATAACCCTACCTAATAAAACCGAAGTCATTTACGTGATCGCGGGGATTGAAAACACTCTCGATGTTGCTTGGACACTTGGAATCGGTTTGATTGGTTCGATGATAAGTGCTGGAATGGGCGCGATATTAGCCATCACCGTAACACTAAAACGACCGTAAAAAAAGTGCAAGAAGCTGCTTCTTGCACATTTTTTTAGTCCTC
>SKFS01000126.1 GCA_007117885.1 Candidatus Izemoplasma sp. | reverse complement strand
TCAATGAGTATACAGTACGTTTTTTCGATGAGAATAGTGAAGAAATCTATCAAACGACCGTTTCTCACGGTTCGAATGCAAGCCTGCCAGATGCCCCGACTAAAGTAGGTCATACGTTCGTGGGTTGGAGTGCTTCTTATGAAAAGATTACTGAAGATGTTGATCTTTATGCGCAGTTTGAAATAAACCGTTATTTGGTGTCGTTTACCGATGGTGACATCATCGTTGAAACAATTGAAGTTGACCATGGTCAAACGGTCGAACGCCCTCAGCCGATAGAAAAAGAGGGGTATGCTTTTATTGACTGGGCATACGATGGTCAGGTGATTACTCAAGACCTTAGGATTGAGGCTATTTGGGAACCTTTAATTGTGAAAGTTGAATTTCGATCGAATCATATTTTATTAAATGAGCATTATGTCTTGCCGACACACTTAGAAGCGATAAATTATGAAGGCACGCTTGTGCGTGTTGAGGTTGAGTGGGAAACTTCAGAGTTTTATGGATCTCAAGAAGGCGCGTTTACTGTCCTAGGCAGGATTGATTTTTTTGAAGAGTTGTTTGAGTATCATATTCACGTGACGTCAGTTCAAGCAGGATCTAAGTTGCTTAGCGGCTATGTCATGGGGGATGCGAATGCGGAGATTCTTGTTTCCGCGACCGATGGCATTAACGTTTGGTTCACTATAACAGACGATTCAGGTTACTTTGAGTTTAATCAGTTACCGTTGGGTCACTATGATGTCCGTGTCTCACAAAGAGGGTATCGATTAGACGAGGTACAAACATGGTGGTTTGAATCAAGTTCTGATGCTTTAACACTCAGTACAAGTCAAGACAAGGACGATCTTGCAGTGATTGTTCATCATCAGTTTGTTGTTGAAGAAATACCGAACGATGCATTCTTTTATGAGTGGATTTTTACCGGAGATTTGTCAGGGTATGAAACATCCGTTAAACCGTTTGCGCCACGTGAAATCAACCTTATTGACGAGACGTTTATTGCGGATGATTCGCAAGCCGCATTAAAGTTGGAACAGACGTTTAATCAACATTTAGTTCAAGGCGATGTCGCTTGGCAAACGGAGTATGCGTCTAGGTTATGGGATATTTTTAATCGTATTCCCATCTATGATCATGCCTTATCCCATGGACCGACGTTATGGTATTTAACCCATGACTATTTAGCCGACGATATTGAAATTACGTATGGTGAAGACTACCATGTCGTCTTGTTGAGTACGCATGTTTTTGAGAATGCGACCCCGCGCTTAGTAGAACTCGATGGTGTTCGGGGCTTAATGTATAGTAATCGTCTTTATCATGCGGTAGTAACCTTTATCACCTCTGAAGGTAATGACATTGAGGCGGTTGATCATATTTTACAAGAACGCTTTGGGGTCACTGTTTTAAACGTTGATTACCCGGCATTGACGGTGCTTAATGAACCCGCCGAAGCGTATCAAATGTTTAAACCGTATGAGTTGTTACAACTTTTAGAAATGTTTGAAGAGATGCCCCAAGGCTTTCATAAAATCGATGGTCTGCACACCATTGTTCGAAGAATCGATGGGATGCCTCATCCGCTTTACGGTGAAGCTCCCGCGGTTGCTTGGGTCCATGATGGGTATATTGAGTTTATGGAGTCGGCATTTACGACCGTCAGTTTAGATTATCTTCATCGTTTAATCATCCATGAAAAGGCCCATTTTATGTGGGAACATTTGTTTTCAGATGAACTCAAAGAGGCATGGATTGAGCTTGGGGGTTGGTATGAGACAGACGAGACTAAGTCAGGCTGGGCAACCACCAAAACAACTGAGTTTGTCAGTGCTTACGCCCACTCAGAAAACCCAGATGAAGATATGGCTGAGAGTTTATCCTATTACTTGGTGAATTCTGATCAACTTTTAGCTAGAGCCCCTGGCAAATATGAGTTTATCCAACAACGCATTATGCACGGGACACGTTATTTGTCCGTGATTCGTGAAGATTTAACGTTTGAAGTTTACAACTTATGGCCTGATTATGATTATCCTGGAAAAATCATTCGTGTGACGACCCTGGTTGAAGGTGAGCCTGAAGAGGATAAGTTATTGACGGTGGAAATTGAACTGAATCGTGGCGAAGGCTTATCGGATGGCGCAGATTATGCGTTTACAAGAATTTATTCTGCGGAAGAACCTGATAAGTTTTTTGATTTATACCTTAATCCTGTGGATGGGGATGCCCATACCTTAAGAGGTTCCATCACACTCTCTAAATATTTTAAAGCTGGGTTCTATACGACCGACCAAATTGTGGTGACCGACACAGTGGGTAACCAACGTTTTGAAGGCCAAGGAAGCCTCGGTTTCAAAGCGTTTGTGAATAACCCTTTGGAAGACTTAACACCCCCCATCTTTGTGGAAGAGTCTTTCCGTGTGGACATCATCGAAACAGAAGAAGATGGTCATCAAATCTTTATCGTAGATATTAGTTTTGAGATTGTTGAAGATAATATTCTTGATTGGAACACCGCGCATTTACATGTTTCAGCGATTGATTCAGAGGCGTATAGTTTTGAAAACTGGGGTTGGTATGATTGGGATGAAAACCGTGTGTATTTACGGTATTGGTTCCATCAGTTCCATCCTCGTGGATACTATGAGCCAAGAACGCTCAGCATCTATGATTTAGGAGGGAACCAGACGGTTATTGACCTTCATTTATTAGAAGGGTTCAATGATCAGCATCGATTCCACTTAGACACACTGACGCCGGATTCAACGCCGCCTGAGGTGGACATCAATAACATTCACATTACTGCTGTGCCGACGAATCCTCAAGCACCTAACGGTGAAACCTTGGTGACCATTACGTATTACGCGCGGGATGACCTCTCAGGATTGGGTCGAGTCTATTACGCTTTAAGAAATCCATTGGGTCAAGTTTTTGGGCAGTGGCATTATCATGAGAATTTCTACACGTTCTTTTTCCAAGGCGACGCTCAAGCTTGGACAAAATATACGATTAATGTCGTTTTACCTGAGGGCTCAGCACCAGGGACTTGGGGTCTTTTAGAAATCACGGTCTATGATAAAACGAACAATTTTTATACCTATAATTTTGCTGAAATAATAAGGTTCGATGTCCTTGAAGAATAGCTTATAGCGACTTAACTTTTACGGTCGATGTAAAAAACCCTAACCAATGGTTCATTTCAATGGTTAGGGTTTTTATATGCTTGTTGATTTGAGTCACGTTAGTGAATCAATCTTTAACGTAATCATAGGGAGTAATTTGCGATCGTTAATCGACCACATTTACGTGTCGTTGAACCCTTGCAGTATTCTCAGAAGAATCCGTGGCTTTATAAGTAATGATGTAAGTCCCTATAACATTTGTGTTTACTACACCGGATACTTGAATGGTTAGTGTTTCACCAGAATTATCGGTGACCGTGGCGCCCGCATCTTCCCAAGTACCACCTAATTGAATGGTATCTATGCCCAGATTTAATGTAATCACAGGCGGTGTTTGATCACTGACCATCACATAACGTCTTAAGTGATGCGTCTCACCATTATGAGTCGCCTCATAGGTGACTGTATGAAGTCCCAGTTGACTTGTGTTGATGTTACTGCCCATGATTGTACTTTCTTCTCCATTGACAGTAAACACAGCACCCATATCGATCCATGTTGTATGGATTTCAACGGTGTCTTGACCTGTTAATATATCAAAACTGATTTCATCTTGCTCGATACACCCTGTTAAAGTTAAGAAGAGTAAACTTACGATTAGAATAAGTCTTTTCATATGATTTCATCGCCTTCCCGACGTTTCACATCGGAGTATAGAGTAAGAGGAATATCCCCATCCTTGACAAAGACATAACGGGTGTAGGTATATTCTTCACTCTGATAGGAGATACTGTAGACCATCGTGTGAACGCCAGGCTGTGTCGTATCCACATTATTCTCTTTAATTTGGCAGGTTATTTCATTGTCATTGACGAATGCGACACAGCCTGTGTCTTGATAGACTTCGCCAACTCGTAACGTCGTTTGCGCTGGGTTCAGTCTAAACTCAATGGTTGGCGATGAAGCAAGCACGGTTACGATGCGCTTAACGGTCGTGACATTGTCAAAAACATCCGTCACAGTATAGGTTAGTGTATAAACCCCAGGCACATCGGTATTCACACTTCCACTGACTTCAGTGGCAACGTCATAAACATGAGTCACGTTTACCCCTGCATCGTCGAACTCCTGGCCTTGCATGAGGGTGTCTAATGATGCGTTTAAGTGAACGGTGGGTGGTGTAAGATCGATGATGCGTAGTTTGATTGTTTCTGCTTGGGTATTCCCTGCTTGATCTGAAACACGATAAGTCACCGTATATTCACCTGGTTGCGTATAGTCCACTTTAGAATCATCCACGGTTATATGTTTTGTCACATCGCCATCGACAAGGTCATAAGCGGTAACCCTTTCAAGGAAGCTTGGTTTTTCATCTGTTAATTCAATAACGATATTTGTTAAACCATCAAATGTCGGGGGTGTTGTGTCCTGAACGTTGACCTCAAACGTTTGAGTGTATTTATTCCCTGATTGGTCACTCACACTGACGGTGACGGTATAGGTCCCTGGTGTTTTATATTCGACCTTATCCTCTTCAATCGCATAGATGAGTTCATCGCTGCTATTGTCTTCAGCATTCTTAATCAGTGTCGTCCAATCAAAGGCTTCATAGGCTCCAGCTTCAATCGTTTGGTTTTCTATTTCATCAAAGGTGGGAGCAATCGTGTCTTTAACAATGACCTCAAACGTTTGAGTAGTTTTATTGCCTGATTGGTCACTCACACCAACGGTGACTGTATACGTGCCGGGCGAGCTGTAATCGACCGTATCTTCCTCAATCGATAACACGAGCTCATAATCAACATTATCTAGAGCGTTTTGAATGAATGTTGTCCAATCAAGGGCTTCATAGGCTCCAGCTTCGATTGTTTGTGCTGAGATTTCATCAAAGGTGGGTGGGGTAACATCCTTATCAGTCAAATTAAATCCACGACTCTTTACCAAGGTTCCATCAGTCAACTTGAAGTAATGAATTTTGAAAGCCGGATTAGTTTTGTAAACCTCATTCATTAAAATGGTTACATCAATTCTGCCGTTAACATTCGTGAAATGACTTGAATCATAATGTGTTGTATTAATTTTTATGCTCTCTAAATTAGTCATTTCAAATATAGGAAAGATAGATAGAGTAAACGTTTGATTTTCTATAGGGCTATCGCTGACATATAGTTTTTGGATATAGCCCAAATCCACTAAAATCTCTGTTGGAAGATTCTCCGTTAAAGAACTGTTTGTCCCAAGTTGACCAGAATAATTTGAACCCCATACAAACAGACGGCCCTCGGTAGTCATTGCAAATGAATGATATCCCCCTAACTCAACTGAAGCAATATATTCATTGTCATCTAGCCCAAAACTCATAAAGATATCGACTGGTTCTTTTTGATCATGACTAAAACCTGTACCTAACTGTCCGAAACCATTCTCACCCCACAAGAATATCCGTCCGAAAGATGTTAACGCTGAGACATGGTAGTTTCCTAGAGATAAATTAGTAATAAGCTCTGCAGGATCTGTGTTTATATGTCTAGTCACATCGACAGGTGTGTTACTTGAAGCGTATGTTCCATTACCAAACCTTCCATTATTTGATCCCCATATAAAGACTCTTCCTTGCGAAGTTAAAGCACCAGTGAACCATTGACTTGTTACAACTTTAGTGATTGACTCATCTGTGCGTAGCGTAAACTGACTCGTAATATCAACGGGTGTTGGACTAGCCGTATTTGTACCATTTCCTAACTGGCCGGAAGAATTTCTACCCCACATAAAGACACGCCCGTGTGAGGTGAGTATAGCTTGCTGTTGATTTCCAATTGAGATTTGTGCTATGGTTTCTCCGGACAATAAATCAAAGTCCTTTGTAATGTCAGAAGGTGATGTCCGAATAGAATAGCTAGATTCGCCGACTAGCACACGACCCCAGAAAAATACTCGTCCTTTTGATGTAAGAGCTAAGTGTGTTGATGAAGCATTCATTTGTTTATCTATGATAAACTCATCATCGTCCAAGGCGAATAAGTGGGAGATATCCATAGGACGTTTAATCACATCGATATTGTCTTGTGAGAGTTGTCGATAGCGATTACTGCCCCAAACGAATAGTCTTCCCATTGAAGTTAAAACAGCTGAGTGTTCAGGTCCTGTAAAAATCTGATCAACAATCTCGTCTTCAGTTAACGGGATTCGACTTGTAATGTTAATAGGATAGGGGCTTCCCTGGCTTGAATCATTTCCCAATTGGCCAAAGTTATTGGCGCCCCAAGCAAATAGTTGATGATTCTTATCTAAAGCCAAGCTGTGGTATCGGCTTAATGAAAACAAATCGATGTTGTGACTCGGAAAAAAAGGTTCGGGTGTAATAAAGACTCTATTAAAATATGGATTAATGACTTGTGGCATTAAAGATGGCGATAATGAGCCATTACCTAATTGGCCTTCTTCATTAAAACCCCATGTGAATACGCGTCCCTCCGAGGTTATTATTAATTGATGGTCGCGACCAAGATGTCCAATCATGGGCAGCTCTAAAAACCGCAAGTCAAACTCTTGGGTTAAATCCTGGGGCGTACTATAAAAGCGCCAAGCGTTATCGAACATCCACGAAGAACCCCAAAAAAAGACTCGACCGTGCTGCGTGATGACCATAGTATTAAAGCTGTTAGCAACAATATGATTGATATTGTCTCTAGAAGATAACTGAAACCGATGAGTGATATCAGATGGATACAGTTGATCATCTCCGTGACCATCACCTAATCTACCAACTTGATTGTGTCCCCATGTAAAGACACGTCCAGTAGACGTTCTCGCGACAGAGTGGTCATTGCCTAAAGATGTCTGTACGATGAGTTCTTCGGGCTTTAGGTCAAAGTTATCCGTGATGTCAGTAGGGATAAGACGATTAGTTCTAGTCCCATCACCCAATTGTCCATAGCGGTTACTACCCCATGTAAACACACGTCCACGCGACGTTAAAGCGGCTGAATGAGAGTCTTGATTTAATCCGCCTAAATCAATGGATTGTATGGTTTCATTAAGATCTAAACTAAAGTGTTGTGTGATATCGGTTGGCGTCTGACGGTGAATGGTTGTCCCATCACCAAGTTGTCCTTGAAGATTTGAACCCCAAGTAAAAATTCTACCTGTCGATGTTATGGCCGAAGAGTGATCGTGTCCTAGAAACACTCTTATAATGGTTTCGTTATCAATTAAGTCAAAATGGTGCGTAATTTCGGTTGGCAGCATACGATTTATCGACGTATCGTCACCTAATTGTGAAGCCCAATTTTTACCCCATACAAACAAACGCCCATCTGAAGTGAGTACTGAAGTGTGTCCTGTGCCAAGTGAAAAGTCTAAGATGCTTTCGTCTTCTATTAAGTTAAACTGATGCGTAATCTCAACGGGAGCCGGGCGATTAATTTCTGTGCCATCACCCAATACTCCAAAAGCATTTCTTCCCCAAGTAAAGACTCTTCCATCATCGGTAAGAACGATGGAACGTGCTCCGCGAGAAGCTGCTTTGGTTATCTTAACATCTTCAAAATAGCTAAAAGGATTTTCCTCGTCTTGAACCATATTAGCGTGAGTCAGTGTTGAGAGATTAAGTGTCAATAAAACAATCAAGAACGTTATAAATAAACCAATCTTTTTCATGTTTTCCTCCGGTATCGTGCACTTACTTGTATAAATGCTGATACTCTTTGAAATTATGGTTAGAGAGATGAATTTTTACAAAACTCATTCAAAATAGTAGGCATTGATTAGTTATGTATAGCTAAATGCGACTCGTGATCATAAAGAGTTGTAAAACGAAACTTTCAAGTTACCTTTAAAGACACTTACTCGTATAAAAAAGTACTTAGTTGTCTAAAAAACACATTAAACACAGACCGAGCATACGTGAGATACGGTTCATAATCTTCAACTTGAAAACTTGACGAAAACGAATAGTTTAACAACGTTTCCTCGATGTTTTCTGAGTAATTAATCTGATGTGACATGACGTCAAAATATGTGTCTTCATCCCATTCATAATATAGATTAAACATGAAGTTATCTAAGCGGCTGACAACATCGTAATAACCAGCCATGGTGCGCAAAGAATAATCGCCATCAGAAAAAGAAATTTCGTTTGTAAAATAGACCCAGCCACTTGAGAAAAT
>SKFS01000153.1 GCA_007117885.1 Candidatus Izemoplasma sp. | reverse complement strand
TCATGATAGACGATAGAACGTCCTAAAACTAACCCTTCATGGACTTGACCGATGCCACCCGCCACACCAGAGTTGAAGATGACATCTGGCTTAATGTGCTCAATCAGTTTTGTAGTGGTGTAGGCTGCATTAACTTTACCCACGCCAGAACGCACAAAAACGATATCGTGGTTTTGATGGTGAACGTGATAAAAAACCAAGCCATCTAAAGTTTTTTCTTCGATCGATGAAAAGTGCGCTTTAAAGGCGGCGAGTTCTTCTTTCATTGCAAAAACAATGCCTATTCTCATAGTTTCACTCCTTTAGACGAAAAAAAGAATGACGAGCATTCTTTATTTGACATCCACAATGTGAACTTTAATTTCTTTATTTTGTTCGGTCTTAAAAGTCACACTGTCGCCTTTCTTACGACCGATGATGGCTTTCCCTACCGGCGACTCATTGGATATTTTATGGTTCAAAGGGTCGGCTTCTAACGTCCCCACCAAATTATACTCGGTCACTTTTCTACCGTTAACTTCAAGCCAAACACGCTTGCCAATATTGACTTTATTGGACGTATCTTCTTTAATAAGTTCAGCATTTTTTAAAATATTTTCAAGTTCTTTAATCCGTTTTTCGATTTGAGCTTGTTCTTCACGCGCTGCATCATAATCCGCGTTTTCACTTAAATCGCCTTGAGCCCGTGCTTCTTTTAACGCTTTTAAGTTTTCATCACGACGTGTAGTTTTTAAATGTTCGAGTTCTTCTTGTAATTTATCGATACCCGATTGGGTCAACTTGTATTTATGATTGTTTTCCATGGTATTCTCCTTTAATCTTAATGATTGGTATTTTAACATGTTTTCAACGCTGAGACAATAACTATTTTGGTTGGGCCTTGCGAAGCATATCATACGGCTTCACTGGAAAGGGAAGGGGAATCCATAATTGTTGTTTTGGATGCCGCGCAACCGTGATTTCTTGGTGGTCACAATCCGTGATATTCGCGACTCTAAAACTCACTGGTGTAAAACGTGGACTAAAGATTTCGACTAAATCACCGGTTTCAAAATAGTTGCGCTGTTCGATCAGTGCTTTTTGTGTCGTTTCATTGTAGTCGAGCACGAGACCGATAAAACTTTGGGTTGGTTGTTCGCTTCTAAGATTATACAGTTGTTCATCTGTCGTTGTCATTCCGGCCATAAATCCATGGCTAGTTAAACGGTTTTCTGCTTTACGAATTTCAAGAATGTATTGCGGTAAATCAACGTCTAAATCATCGCAAATATCATCAATTAAACGGCGGTAAGTTTGAACTACTGTAGCAATGTAATGCACACTCTTCATGCGACCCTCTATTTTTAAAGAATCGATGCCCATATCAATCAGTTGAGAGATGTATTTCACTGTTTGTAAGTCTTTAGAACTCATCGAGAAGGGAATCGAGGTCACAATCGGTGTTTCATCTTCAAAAAGCTCATAGTTCCAGCGACAAGAATGTGCGCAACCTCCGCGATTTGCATCGCGATCGGTCATGGTGTTTGATAACGTGCATTTACCAGAATATGAAACACACATTCCGCCGTGAATAAACACTTCAAGCTCAGCCTCTGTATGGCTTTTCAAAGTACGGAGTTCGGTGAGATTGAGTTCTCTCGCTAAGACCACTCTTTCAATGCCTCGCTGATGCCAAAAATTCACTGCTTCAGCATTGGTAATCGATTGTTGTGTCGAAACATGAATCGCTAGCTTAGTATGTTTTTTAGCGGCAGCAATAATGCTGGGTGAGGCACAAATGATCGCATCAACATTGGCGTTTTCCAAGGCTTTCAAGTAGGGTACTAAATCAACAAGATCTTCTTCATGAGGAATAATGTTTGTGGTGACATAGACTTTCTTATTGAGCGCATGCGCAAAGCGTGTCGCTTCTTCAATTGTTTCGATATCGAAATTTGAGGCCCGTGCTCTCAATGAGAATTCTTTACCGCCAATAAACACCGCATCGGCACCGTACATTAAGGCTATTTTTAACTTTTCTAAATCGCCAGCTGGGGCAAGTAACTCGGGTTTTTTCATCATGTGTCCCCCTTTGTACTCTGTGTCTTTTTAAAATAAAAGCCTTGATCATATTGCCGATGGTAGCGCGCAATAATGGCGTTGTCTAGTGGCTTATCTAATCCTGAACGGTAATCCGCAACCGCTTGAATAAACGCTTCTTCTTCGATCAAAACAGAATCGATAATTAAAACATCAAGCGCTTTTTTCAGCTGTTCAAAGACAGTGAAACTCTCTCTTGGTTTATCCCGAAATATATGCGTACCATACTCATCCTGGTAAATCGGATAATGGGCATCGCGAATTTCTTCAACAATGGTCAAATTCCGGCGATCAATCATCGCTTCTGGATTGCGGTCATTTGTATGCTTAAAGAAGTTCTCAATCAAGGGCCTACGAGAGTGAAACATATTCAAGTAGCCGTGGCCATAAAAATAGATAGGCAACGGTGAATCCTGAGCGATGGTTTCAATATCAGTTAACGTGACTTCACGCGATAATACAATACCTTTAATCTTTTCAGCTTGCCAAAAAGCTAAATCATAAGAGTGGGTGGAATAGGTCTCAGGCGCATAAATCAAGCGATCGGTCAACTGAACTTTTTCAGCAAGCATAAACACCGCTAAATCGGTAAACAAAATCCCCTCGATGTCGCGTTCCTTCATCACAGCCATCGCAGTGGACAAAGCGTTTAGGTCTTCATCATGAACAATCCGATTAAGGTTAACGTACACTTGTTTATGATGCGCTTTGATGGTTTCGGCTAAAGGGATAAATTCCTCTAAACTAAAGGTCTTGTTCATTCGATGCGATAAATGATCAATCCCCACAATAAATATATCGCATCCCGCGTCAACTAAGGGTTGGATGGATGCAGGATTAGTTAATGTCGCTGCAATTTTCATGGTCTCACCTCTTAATGCTTAAACTCATCCCATCACCGATAGGATAAATGGTCGTATCAAAATCTTCACGGGCAATAAGATAACGGTTGAACGCATCGATTTTTCGTACTAAAGCCCGAAGATTTCTAGAATCTGGACGGTCATGGACTAAATCGTGAAAAAGCAAGTTGTCGACGATCATAACACCGTCGTTTCGTAAATGTTTCTCGTATTTCTCAAAGAGTTTTTGATTTTGTGCCTTGGCAGCATCGATAAATATTAAATCATACGTGCGCTCGCCAGCCACAGCAAAATCTAACGCGTCTGCGCAATATAGTTGAATTTGTTTAGCATAAGGAGAATCGCTTATATGCGCCTTCGCTTTTTCGTAAAGCGTTTGATTGCGTTCGATTGAATCGATTCTAATGGCGGGATGAACACTCGCCATCGCGATGGTACTATACCCGATCGCCGTCCCAATTTCAAGAATGGTCCGAATCGCTTTTAAACGGATAATCTGTCTTAAAAAAGCCAACCCTTCGGGTTGAATAATGGGAATATTCTCACGCGTGGCTAAGTGACTTAAGGAAACCAATAGGGGATTGGTTTCCTTAAGGTTAAGTTCACTTAAATAGCTATCTTTACGACTCTTCGTGCTCATCTAAATATTCTTCTAGTTTTGCTTCAATCATATCCCATTCTTCATCGGTACGAATAGGTTCAAGTTTTCCTCCGTCGGCGTCCTCTTCGTTGTAAATGGCCGCAAAAACTTCTTCGCTATCACCAGGTTCTTTGTAGATGACATAAGATTTTTTTGTTTGCTCGGACTTAAAGGTAAAAAGGATTTCATAGTCAAACTCGTTGCCTTGTTCATCTTCAACACGTAATGTTCTATCAACCATAAGTATGGCCTCCTTTTATTTTTTCGCATCGAGGTAGCTTTGCAAAATGAAGATTGCGGCTTCCTCATCGATACGTTTTTTACGATGTGATTTCTTGGTTTTGCGGACGATTAAATTGCGTGAAGCTTGTTGTGTGCTCAACCGTTCATCCCACAAGACGACAGGGATGTTAACGATTTCTTCTAAACGTAATTTGAATTGTTCGCTTAGCTTGCCTTGTACACCAATGGTGCCATTCATGTTTTTGGGATAGCCTAACACAATTGTCTCAATGGCTTCGTTCTGTGTGAGTTCTTGAACTCTTTTTAAGGGGGCTGCTTCATCGCCTTCTAAATAGCGAAAATTATCAATCCCACGAGCCAGTGTTTGCGTAACATCACTAATGGCGATACCGAGTGTCCGTGTACCTAAATCTAATCCCAAAATTTTCACGAAAGAACCTCTTCAACATAGCTGATAACTTCATCAATTTTTGAGACATCTTTTGCTCCTGCTTGCGCGAAATCCGGGCGACCTCCACCGTTACCTGACGCTTTTTGAGCGGCAGCCTTAACAAGGTTTCCTGCATGGACATCGGTCGTCGATTTTGCCACGAGGATTAACTTATCGTCACTTTTATTCGCGACAAAAACAACCCCGGTTTTTAAGTGGTCCATTAAGCGATCCACGAGCGTTTTAAGTGCTTTACTATCGATCCCTTCGGTCTTCAATACTATTCTACCATCTTTTGCCTTTTTAAGATAGTTATTGATATCTTGAAGTGAGGCTTTCTCTTTGGCTTCTTGATAGCTTTTGTCGAGGGCTTTCACCGCTTTTTGCAGTGTGGTATAGTAACGCCGCTTATTCATAACGTCTTTATATGAACCCTCAATTTTCTCTGTTTCTGGCCGATTAAACGTCAAACTAAAGCCTTCTTTTCGCGCTTCTTGTAATGTCGTTTGTGCTTTATCAATCAGTGTTTTGATGCTTTCATTGAAGCCCTTTAAAAACGCGTCGATATCGTGGACACGATCTTTTGCGAGCGCGGTAACTCGGTAAATGCCAGAGCCTTTTGATTCAACGCCTGCGATCGCAAAACGCTCAATTTCTAAGGTGTTTGAGACATGGGTTCCACCACATAAATCCAAGGTTTCTCCCATTTGGATCATGCGTACCTCACTCTCGTACTTCTCACCAAACTCAGCGATGGCACCTTTGGCTTTCGCCGCTTCAATGGTTGTGTACTCAATCGTCACCGGGATCGCTTGTAGAATGCGTTGGTTGACGGATTTTTCAATACTGAGGAGTTGGCTATCGGTCGGTAACTCAAAATGGTTAAAGTCAAAACGTAAGTAATCCGGTCCCACCATACTTCCTTGTTGACCAACATGATCCCCTAGTATTTCACGCAGTGCTAAGTACAGCAAATGCGTCACAGAATGATGTGCCATTGTGTTTCTTCTCTTAGCTTCATCAACTTCGAGATTGACACGATCACCCTTATTGAATGGTCCCGTATCGACGACATGTAAAGTTTGGCCGTTTGGTAATTTTTCAACGTCGATGACTTCAAACGATTGGCCATCAAAATGAATCCATCCCTCATCAGAGACTTGTCCACCACTTTCAGCATAAAAGGGGGTTTCCTTTGTAACAATGCCTTCATCAAAAACACGAATGATTTCCGATGATTTGACCATCGTATCATAGCCAACAAACGTCGAACTTTCTTTAAAGTTCATGTACGCTTGGTTTTGGTCTTTCATCGAACTGACGGCTTTCCGTGCTGAGCGAGCTCGTTCTTTTTGTGCTTGCATCTCTTCGTTAAAACCTTCTTTGTCGACAGTAACTCCTTTTTGCTCAGCGTACTCCTCCGTCAGTTCAACGGGAAAGCCATATGTATCATAAAGCATGAAGGCATCTTTTCCGCTTAACACTTGACGGCTTCGTTTAAGCATGCCATCAAGCATTTTTTCACCTTGATGCAAAGTTTCTAAAAACTTGAGTTCTTCCTTCTCAACGACTTTCTTCACAAAAGGTTCTGTCTTTTTTAAATAAGGATATGACTCAACCATCATCGACACCACTGTTTCGACGAGTTCTTTCATAAACGCCCGTTCAATGCCTAACGAACGGCCATGTTTGATGGCTCTTCTAAGCAAACGACGTAAAACATACCCTCGTCCTTCATTGGAGAGTGTTGCGCCATCACTAATCGCGAACGTTACGGTACGAATGTGATCGGCAATCACTTTAAAAGACATCTCACCTTTATACGGCTTTTGCGCAATTTTACTAATTTCTTTTATAATCGGGAAAAATAAATCCGTCTCGAAGTTAGTATCTTTGTTTTGGATCACACACGCCATGCGTTCTAATCCCATACCGGTGTCAATGTTTTTACTCGGCAACTCAGGGTAGGCGTCACGTGAAAGGTGTTCTTTCGCATTATACTGTGAGAAGACAATATTCCAAACTTCAATATAACGGTCGTTTTCAATGTCGTCACGAATCAATGTGATATCGCCTTCGCCAAACGCTGAACCGCGATCGTAAAAAATCTCTGTGCAGGGGCCACATGGCCCAGGACCAATTTCCCAAAAATTGTGTTCACTTTCGATGATATGCTCTTTAGGAATACCTAAAGAAAGCCACTTTTCTTTCGTCTCATGATCTGTTGGATAGACAGTGTAATAAAGCCTTTTTGGATCAAAACCATAATAGTTTTCACTCGTCATCAACTCATAAGCCCATGGAATGACCTGATCTCTAAAATAATCACCAATGGAAAAATTCCCTAACATTTCAAAAAATGTATGATGGCGTGCGGTTTTTCCTACATTTTCAATATCATTTGTACGGATGCATTTTTGGGCATTGGCAATTCGCGGGTTCTCAGGAATTTTCGACCCATCGAAATACCCTTTTAAAGGCGCTACGCCGGCATTAATCCAAAGCAGAGTTGGATCGTTAATCGGCACTAAACTCGCCCCTTCCTCAATCTTATGGCCACGTTCTTCAAAAAACTTAAGCCACACGTGTTTAATTTCATGTCCTGTCATGTATCTCATATCAATCACCTCTTTAGTCATTAAAAATCGCCCTTAAAAAATCTTTAAGGACGAACAATGCCGCGGTACCACCTTAGTTCTAAAACTAGCACTCAATACCATAACGCTGGTCCGCGGATGTGTGTTTAAAACATCTCTCAAAAGGAGCTTCAATAAGCACTGATGTTTGTTTACACCACCCACAAACTCTCTTTAAACAAATGCTTATTTACTCGTCTTCATCAACGATTTACTTCATTATATATAAAGTTCCCTGAAATTGCAATTCAAAAGACTACTCTTGTTCAAGAAAATCATACGGTGTTAATCCATCCATTTCCTCACCGAGTGTGTCAAAAGGAATGGCAGTATCGTAAATCGGATGGTGTTTATTGACCTTTAAAGGTAAAGGTTCAATCGTTTTTTTCGGTTGTTCATTCGTGTTTTGCGTCAGTTTATCTTTCAGTTTCGTCAGACGCTGATCCTCAACATGCGTTATCGCATAGGGCAAACGCCGAATATCTCCTAAAATAATAATCCGTTTTTTTGCCCGGGTAATCGCCGTGTATATAAGCTTTCGCTTTAACATCACACTATACTGTGCAAAGATGGGTAATATGACAATCGTGTACTCGCTACCTTGAGATTTATGAATACTCATGGCATAAGCATGGGTTAAATTATTGAGATCTTTCGCTTTATAGGTAACGTTTTGTTCGATAAACTGAACCGTTATCTCCGCGGCTTCTTCATCCACATCAATGACTTTACCTTGATCGCCATTCATAATGCCGTCTTCAACTTGATTAACGAGTTGTAAAACTTTGTCGTTGACTTTAAACACCCGTCCCCCATGCATAATGCTCGGTCCATCATCATGATTAAAATGACTTTGTATATAACGGTTTGTTTCGTCAATCCCAGTTTCGCCTTTATACATCGGAATGAGCACTTGGATATCTTCATTTAAGTCATACCCTGAATCGAGATGATAGGCAATGATTTTTTTTAATCGTGGTAAATACTGCTTAGGAGTTTCAGAAAAGATGTAGCGATCGCTATTTTGTGAATCAAGGTTATCGGGAAGTTTGCCGTCACGAATCGCTTGCGCGAGTTCAATGATACTAGAGCCTTCTTCTTGGCGATGAATCACATCTAAACGAATCGCCGGGATGACGTTTGATTCAAGCAAATCTTTAAACACTTGACCTGGACCGACACTCGGTAACTGCGCGTCGTCACCGACAATCACAATATGAGCGTAATCAGGTATACTTTGAAAGAGTTGTGACGCTAAAAAGACATCGATCATCGATGCTTCATCAATAATAAACAAGTTGCCATCAAGAGGATGGTACTTATTGTGTTGATAACTTCCATCATAACTATAGCCTAATAAGCGGTGGATAGTTGTCGCGTGGTAGCCTGTTGATTCTTTAATCCGTTTAGCCGCACGACCCGTGGGGGCAACAAGATGTATCAATGAGCTGTGATCACTTGTCGGTTGGTTCAGTTTATGGTATTGATAATACATATCTACTAACCCTTGTATAACCGTGGTTTTCCCTGTACCTGGACCGCCAGTTAAAATGAAGATTTGGTTTCGTAGTGCTTCAACAATCGCCGTTTTTTGGGTGCTTGTGTAACGGATATGATGCCGTTCTTGAAAGCCCTCGATCAGCGCATTAATCCGCGCTAAATCAATCGACTGAGGCGCGCTTGTTAGGCGCTTTATTTTCGCGACAATCTCATGCTCAGCTTTTTCGATGGACTTTAAGGTAATCCGATCGTCTTCTATTACGAGTTCTCCTGTCTCGATTAACCGATCAAACGCCCGCATTACATCTTCTTCTGCGAGCGGCTCTTGGTCTTGATTCAATCGTGTCATGACAGTCTCAAAAAATTCAGTTTTCCACAAATAGGTGTGGCCATTTTGCAAGCATAACGTTTTAAAGTAATGGATTAACACTGCACGGATTCTTAAAGGATGATGATCATCAAAACCAAACTTTTTCGCGATGAAATCCGCTCTTTCAAAGCCAATCCCATCGATTTCATCAATCATCCGATAAGGGTTTTCTTCTAAAAAGCGCATGGTCTTTTCTTGATAAATATGAATAATACGCATCGCTAAACGTGAACTAATGCCGTAGCCATAAAGTTTAATCAATGTCTGTTCATTAGCACGATGGGCATTCAACCCTTCATATAAGACGTTTTTCAGCTTAGGATTTAACTTCGGCACGCGGTCTAAACAATCGGGGTTTTCAAGAATCAAGCTGATGGCTTTTTTTCCCAACGTCGCGACGACACGCTCTGCGGTTTTCTCCCCCACACCTTTAAAGAGCTCACTCGATAAATATTCGACTAACCCTTCGGTATTCATATCACTAACGCGTTCATAGGACGTTGCGGTAAACTGTTCACCATATTTTTCGTGTGTCGTTAACGTGCCATAAAAACGATAGGCTTCTCCTTTGATAGGACGCGGAAAATACCCAGTGATCGTCATCATTTCGTCCACGAGATCGTTAAACAAACCTCGTCGAACGTTTGTTTCTGTCACTGAGAGTTTAATCACCGCATAGGCATTATCTTGATTATAAAATGTTATGTGCTTCACAACACCTTCGATATAGTCCACGTCATCACCTCGTTCCCATTATATCATACATAGAAGTGGCTAAGTCAATCCTTATAGATTGGTAAAAAGCGTGGGTTTATGACCCAAAGAAAAAGCGCTATGTGCGCTTTAGTATTTCCTCTATTTCTTCAATTTCTTTAGGAATCGATGCACTGAGATTCACGGAACCCTCAGCGGTCACTAAGACGTCGTCTTCAATACGAATCCCAATGCCTTCTTCGGCAACATAAAGACCGGGTTCAATCGTTAAAACCATGCCTTCTTCCAGCGGTTGATCATAAAGGCCGACATCGTGAACGTCAAGACCTAAGAAATGCCCGATTGAATGATAATAATAGTTGGTAATCTCTTGGTCTTCCTTAATCAGACCAATGCGTTTAGTTTCTTCAATTAAGCGTGTTTTAGCAAACGCATTTAATTCTTTCCAGGTAATCCCTGGTTTGATAAATTCAATGGTTTCTTTATTGACCGTTAGAACAATCGAATAAAGCACTTTCTGACGTTCTGTAAACTGTCCACTAATCGGGTAAGTGCGAGAAATGTCCGCACCATAATTGGCGTGTAACGCCCCGAGGTCAAACAAAATCAAATCGCCTTTGTGCAGTCTATCATTGTTTTTTACATAATGAAGCACTGTGGCGTTTTTACCGCTTGCAGCGATGGTATCAAAGGCACAACCTTCGCTACCGTCAAACGTGATGGCATGAACGAAGTCAGCAAAGAGTTGATACTCGTACTCGCGGTGTTTCAGCTTACTTAAAATCGCCGCTAAGCCTACGTTCGTATGCGCAATCGCTTTTTGAATTTCGACGATTTCATCATCTGTTTTAAACATTCTTAAATACCCTAAGTGTTCATTGATATTTTTAATCGTTAACTCAGGATAGTTTTCTATCAGTGTTTGCGCTTGATTCAGTGCTTTAGGCTTTACGCTAAAGGATTCATGGTACAAATCAAGGTAAAGGGTCTTAGGGGGTGTCCCTAAAATACTTCTAGCGTAGTTCATTGCCTGATTAAATAGCTTATCAAAGTCATTGAGATAGAAGATATTTTCAAGTGGAATCTGTGATTTTTCATGGGCTTCTTCTTTCGTCATTCGAGCGCCTTCCCATTTAATGATTAAGTCCGTGTTTTCTTCAATAAACAAATAGGTTTTGGTGTCTTTCTTTCCTTTTAAAAGCAAAAGAATCATCGACGGCTCAGATAGGTTAGTTAAGTAAAAGAAATTTCGTTGGGGTGTATATAAATAATATTGATCGAGCGTTCGATGGGGCGCTTTTCCAGAATAAAGTACGACGGCACTGTCTTGATCTAGTCGTGTGTAGAGTTTTTCTCTTGCGATTATTGGATGTTGTTGCATGCTATCACCTCTCAAACATTATAGCATGGAATAGCCGATATTAAACCCCCTATTTTAGTTTGACAGGCTCGCTTAAAATAACTAAAATAGGGTTTAAGAAAGGGTGTTTGAGATGAACTATAGAGTCATTAAACTGTTCTTAACAAAGGAAAAGGAAGAACGTTGGCTAAATCAAATGAGCGCTTTAGGACAAAAACTATTAGGTAAAACCCTCTTTAGTTATCGGTTTACTGAAAGTAAAGCGAATCAAGATTCTGTTCGCATCGAGTGTGTCCCACGCGATTTTGATATCGATAAAGCAAAACAAGCTTTCAAAAAAAAGCAAATCACCGTGGTTATCCACCAAAGACGTTGGTTATATTTGCGTAAACCAATCCATCAAGGAGGCTTTAATCTTTATACGGATTTAAAGGAAAGATTCACCTACTATCGAAAGCTTGGCCTCTTAAACTTTTTGATGGCATTTTCACTGTTTGGTCTTGGATGGTTCGGCATTTCTCTACATTTTTCAAGCTATTTGCTTATTTTTGCGAGTGTTTTATTGGTGCTTTACTCATGTTCTTTGATGTTTCGGGCATATCTTTATAAAAAAAGTCAAACCATGCCATAAAAAAAACCACCTCGCGGTGGTTATTTTTTTATCGAACTGCTAAGTATTTAATGACACGAACCATTTGGGCTACATAGCTCATTTCGTTGTCGTACCAAGCAAGAACTTTTACAAGTTTTCTTCCATCTGTATCAAGAATCGATGTCATTTGAGCATCGAATAATGACCCGTAGTACATACCAATCGTGTCACTAGAAACGACAGGATCTTCAGTATAACCTAACGTTTCATTTGCGGAAGCTTTAACTGCAGCGTTGATTTCCTCAACCGTCACATCTTTTTTAAGTTCGACCACTAAATCTACGGCTGAACCTGTGACAGTAGGAACACGAAGAGCCATACCATCTAAACGGCCATTTAGATGCGGTAATACAAGGCCAACTGCAGCGGCAGCGCCTGTTGTAGTCGGGACAATGTTTTCTGCAGCGGCACGCGCACGACGCGCATGAATCCCCTTAGGATGTGGACCGTCTAAAGTATTTTGATCATTGGTATACGCATGCACGGTTGTCATAAAACCACGATCAACACCAAAATTATCGTCTAAAACTTTTACCAGTGGTGCTAAGCAGTTAGTGGTACATGACGCTGCACTAATCACTTCTTCAGAGCCGTCTAAAATATCGTGGTTTACATTGAATACCACTGTTTTTAAATCGCCTTTAGCGGGTGCACTCACAACAACTTTTTTTGCCCCGGCTTTAACATGCTTTAACGCTTTGTCTTTGCTGGTAAAGAAACCAGTACATTCTAAAACCACGTCAACACCAAGTTCTTTCCATGGTAAGTTCTCTGGGTCTTTTTCAGCATATACCTTAACGCTTTTTCCATCGATGATTAAGTCATTTCCTGAGTAAGTAATATCATTTTCCTTGTAGCGTCCCTGAGCAGTGTCGTACTTTAAGAGATACGCTAAACTTTCTGCGTCCGTTAAATCATTGAGTGCAACGATTTCATAATCGCTATCACCATACATCATACGGAACGCTAAACGGCCGATTCGACCAAATCCGTTAATTGCAACTTTTACTGACATAATTTATGTCCTCCTATGTTTTTATCATACACATTTATTATAGACAAAACCCCTATAAAACACAACAGATAACGGTCATATAAAAACGTTTTCAGGGCATGTAAACCTTTCCAATAATCTGTATTACTACTTTTATGTCTAATCAGTAAGTTTTCCCTTTATAAAAGAAAAAAACACCTCTCGGTGTTTTCTTATGAACCACGGGTTACATCTTTTTGTTTTAACTCTTTAAAATAGAGTTCTAAGGCGTTGACATAATCACAGTCCTCACCTTTGTCACAGGTGGTGCACATGATGATTTCACGTAATCGCTTAGGAATAAATGTACGAATCTCGTCTTCGTTGTAACCGACTTGCATTTTGTTGTCTTCAATAATAATCGGACGTCTTAATACACTAGGGTTTTCAATAATAAACTGAGTGAGATCTTTCATTGACATTTCCTCAATATCTAAATCGTGATCTTGAAACACTTTTGAACGCGTAGAAATAATATCTTCAAAACCATTCTCAGTGTTTTTCAACATCAACATGATATCTTCGCGGGTTAACTTAATGTTAAAGATGTTCTTCTCGCGGTATTCAATGCGGTGTTCTTCAAACCACTTCTTTGCTTTTCGACAAGATGAACAGCTCGGTGTCGTATACATTTGGATCATTTTGCAACCTCCCTTTAGCAAAATTTATCTATCTTCAATTTCCTTGTTTTTGTAGCTTAATTATAACATAATTTAGAAAAAAATAAAAGCGAATATTTATGTAAATGTTTGCATAAGCAATTTAGCTTTATATTTTTCTATGCTATAATACTTGAGTATTTATTATACCAAATGGAGGATCATTTATGAAGTGGAAACTTGAGAACTTATATGCAAGTCTAAGCGATTGGGAGAAGGATTTTCAAGAACTGAGTGAAGTGCTTAAGGAAATCCCTAGTTATCAAGGATTATTGCACGAGTTTGACGTTTTTAAAAAATACTACTTGAGACAGCGTGAAATCACGATTAAGCTTCATAAGCTTTATCAATATGCCGCCTTAAAA
This sequence comes from Candidatus Izemoplasma sp., assembly GCA_007117885.1. Classification (GTDB taxonomy): domain Bacteria; phylum Bacillota_I; class Bacilli_A; order Izemoplasmatales; family Izemoplasmataceae; genus CSBR16-104. The sequence continues at coordinate 46,428 of SKFS01000153.1, read as the reverse complement.
AGTGATTTAAATAAAAAGGTTGTGGAAAATGCAGCACGTGTGCAAAAAGTCGGTTATTTACTTAGTGAGATTACCCGGGCCACTGCCTTTGATGCCCCAGAGATTTTAGCGATGGGTAAAGAAAAAGTACTGTCCTATATCGATCGCGATGCTGAACTTGAGGAGTACCGTTTTTCAGTCGAGCAGTTGTTCCATCGGCAAGCGTATGTTTTAGACGCGAAAAGTGAAGGTTTACTTGCTAATTATCGGCAGTTATCGTCTCAAGGATCAAGCCTTTATAGTGCTTTAGCTGTATCCGATAACAGCTCTAAAAAAGTGGTCTTAAAAGACGGGAAAGAAATTACGTTAACAAGTGGAAATTATCGCTCATATTTAGCGGACCTTAAAGATGCCGATGACCGCGAACTCGTCTTTAAGACTTTTTTCTCCCATTACGCTGATCATAAGTACACGTATGCGCAAATTTATAATACTGTGCTGCAAGCTGATTTAGCCCAAATGAAATCAAGGGGCTATAACACTAGTTTAGAATCGTATCTACATAGCAACAAAATAGACCCTGTTGTCTACCATAATCTTGTGTCGGTCGCACACGAGAGTACGGATTTAATCAAACGCTATTATGCGATTCGTAAACAGGTTTTACATCTTAAAAAACATCGTACCTTCGATCGTTTCATGCCTTTAGCCGTTAGTAAGAGTCAGTATTCTTACGATGAAGCCAAGCATTTATTTTTTGAATCGTTAAATCATTTAGATGCGCGCTTTAAGGATAAGGCTTATGAGGCACTAGAAGATGGCTATGTGGATGTTTATGAACAAGAAGGTAAACAAACCGGAGCTTACTCATGGGGTGCCGTGAATGAGCATCCATTTATTCTTCTCAACTACGACGATACGTTGAACAGTGTCTTCACCTTAGCGCATGAGGCGGGCCACTCAATGCATTCTTTGTTTGCCCATGAAGCCCAACCGGTTGCAACACAAAGCTACACCATTTTTGTTGCGGAGATTGCCTCAACGTTTAATGAGCATTTATTGCTCGATTATTTCATCGACAATAATAAAGGGTCTAACGATGATAAAATTATGCTTTTACAACAGTCCATTGACGATATTTTAGCGACGTTCTTCCGGCAAACATTGTTTGCAACCTATGAGTTAAGAGCGCATGAGTTAGCGGAAAAAGGGGAACCAATCACCCACGAGGCTTTGTCAAAAATCATGCAGGAGTTGTACCTCGATTATTACGCTATTGACATAAGTGAAGAACCTGGCAAATCGTATATTTGGGCTTACATTCCTCATTTATTTAATACCCCTTACTATGTTTACCAATATGCCACGAGTTTTGCTGCGAGTTTAAAACTCTACGAGTTAGTTAAAGAGGATCCTAGAAATATTGAAAAGCATATGGCACTATTAAGTGCGGGTGGCAATGATTTTCCTGTTGACCAAGTGAAGAAAGCGGGCATCGATTTAACGAAGAAAGATGCTTTTACAGCGGTGACTAATCGTCTAAAAACACTCATCGATGAATTAGAACTTGCATTAAAATCATAAGTTTTGTACACTATAGATAACACAAAGAGCGGAAAGAGTACTACTGGTTGTTTTACCGAGCGAGTTTAGGACGGTGCAAGCTAAACAAAAACGAAAGTAGGAATGGATCTGTGAGTGGTGCTTAATCGCATCCGTGACCCTGCGTTAAAGGAAGAGTGCTAGTCATAGACTAGAATTAAGGTGGTACCGCGATAACTCGCCCTTAACTGTCGTTAGGGGCGTTTTTTATTAAAGAGGAGTGAAAGAATCATGAAACATATCGTATCCGGCATTCAACCCACGGGTTCTTTAAATATTGGAACCTATTTAGGGAGTATTCGTAATTTTGTTAAGTTGCAAGAAAGTTATCCTGAGCACCATTTCTTTTTGTTTATTGCCGATTTACATGCCATTACAGTGCCCCGTGATCGCATCGCATTACGGAAAACAATAAAAGAGTTGGCTGCACTTTACTTAGCCTGCGGGCTGAAGCGTGAAAAGCTTAGTCTGTTTGTCCAATCTGAGATTCCTGCCCATTCTCAAATGGCGTATTTACTCCAATGTTTTACCTATATGGGTGAACTTGAAAGAATGACACAGTATAAAGAAAAGTCCCAACGACAAGTTGCGGGTGTGGCTTCGAGTCTATTTACCTATCCTGTGTTAATGGCCGGCGATATTTTACTTTATGATGCAGAGTATGTCCCTGTTGGTGAAGACCAAAAACAGCATCTTGAATTAACACGCGATATCGCGATGCGCGTCAATAAACGTGTCGGTGAGTTTTTTACCGTGCCAAAGCCACTCATTCCTAAAGTTGGCGCACGGATTATGAGTTTGATTGAACCCGATAAAAAAATGAGTAAATCGGATGATTACATTAAATCACGTATTCTACTTTTAGATGATGAGGTGATCATCCGTAAACGCATTATGTCTGCGGTCACCGATAGCGATCAAACGATTCGTTTTGACAAATCTGAAAAACCCGGTATTTCAAACTTAATGACCATCTATGGGGCGATAACGAACACCTCGATAGAAACCATTGAAAAACAGTTTGAAACCACGAGTTATCAAGACTTTAAAAAAGCCGTTGCCGATGTGGTAGTGGCTGAGTTAAAACCGATACAAGAGCGCTATCAAGCGATTATAGCAAGTGATGATCTCGATCGTTTCTTAGATGAAGGAAGCGCGTATGCTGCGCGAATTGCCGCAAAAAAAGTCGCTAAACTAAACCATAAACTCGGTTTAGGGCGCAAGCGTTAACTTTACTAAAAAACCAGCAACCGCTGGTTTTTTTAGTCATCGTATTTCCGCGGGTCATCCTTAATGGCATCCAGCGTTTTCATGTCGTCGTCATGAATCACAAAATCAAGTTCAGTGTTTAAGCGTAAATGCGTTTCTGTCGAAGCTTTAGGAATCACTGCATGGGATTTTTGAAGAATGTAGCGTAAAGCGATTTGTGAAGCGGTAACCTGATAGTTCTCTGCGATGGTTAATACGATTGGGTTCGTAAGCAAATAGCCTTTTGCCAGGGGAGAGAACGCTTGAATTTGAATGCCTTTTTCTTGACAGTATGTAACGATATCATCCTGGGTATGGCCGATGAAAAATGACATTTGTTGAACGTGAGGGACAATGTCACAATGGTCGATGATGTTTTTGATGTCCTTGACTTTGAACTGTGAAACACCGATGGCTTTGACACGGTTTTGCTTATAAAGTTCTTCAAGCAGTTTGTACACTTCAATGTTTTCTCGATCATAGTCACCGTCTAAATCATGAAAAGGTCCTGGGGCATTAATTATGAGTAAATCGAGATAATCTAGACCAAGGTTTTTCAGGGTTTTTTCAAACATTCTAAGCGCGCCTGGCGCATTTTTAATGTGCGGTGGCACTTTGGAAGTGATAAAAATGGCTTCACGCGGAACACCCGAATCACGGATGGCTTGTCCGACACTTTGTTCGTTCTGATAAATAATTGCTGAATCAATATGACGAATGCCTAGTTTGAGAGCCGTAAGCACCGTCTCATAGGCTTGAGCGCCTTTTAAAGTGTAGGTTCCTAACCCGATTTTCGGCATTTTTATGCCGTTGGATAGACGATAAAAAGCATTGAGTTCAGTCATTTTATTCCTCCTTATTTTGTTAATTGTTGGATTAATTCTTGTTTTAGTTTGCGATAGTTGTTCATCTGTGTTTGTGATTTTCGTTCAAGGTTTCTAAGCAAGACGCGCAGCCTTGGATTTTCATCAATGAGTTTTTTGTTTTCCTCTAAAAAACAATAAAACAACGCATCCCAGTAAAGCTGCCAATGATCTTTTTCCGCGCCCATTTTTATTAAGTAGTTAGAACCACTAAAATACGGTTTCGTTGTCATCATTGGCCCGTTTGCATATTGGCTCATGCCATATATGTTAGGGACCATTACCCAGGCATATGCATCGATATGACTTGACATAAAATAGTTATAGACATCGTCCGGATGGATGGTCATTAAAAACATAAAGTTGCCTAAAATCATTAAGCGTTCAATGTGATGACTGTAAGCATAGCGATCTATTTTTTGTAATAGTTTGTCAATAATTGATAGGTTTGTGTTAGCTTGATACCAGTTATTATTTAATCGATAGGTATGGTTCATAAAATTACCTTTAACCATCGTTTTTCCTTCACGTAAGTAGATGGCACGGACAAACTCACGCCACCCGATAATTTGACGGATAAAGCCTTCTTTTGATGGGAGCGGCACGTCAGCAGCAAGCACATAGTCGATGACCGTTTTTGGTAAAATCAATCCTGTGTTAAGGGATGAGGATAGGTTTGAGTGAAACAAATAGGGATCACGGTCGCTGATCGCATCCTGGTAAGGACCAAACATGGTAAGTTTTGTTGTGACAAAATCAATGAGTTGTGCTTTTGCTTGACGATGGGTGATCGGGTAATTAAAGTCTTCAGTTTGGCCAGGGTGATTGGGAAAATGGTGGTTCACCCACGCAGTCGCTTCTTCAACATACGGATTTCTCGAGTTGGTTTGTTGGTTTGGAATATTAATTGATGGGGGTAGCTTTTTACGGTTTTCAGTGTCAAAACTATAACGGTTCTCTAGGGGTTTATCTTGATTCATCAAGATTTTCAAGCGTTTCCTTTGGAAGCGATAGAAATCGTACAAATAATAGTTTTTTCGGGCTTTAAAATAGTTTTCAATTGTTTGTGAATCCGTAAGAAATGTGGGGTCTTCAAGCCACTTTATTGGGTAGTCTTGATATTTTTCGATCAAGGCGTGATCGTGCGGGTGGTAAGCCGTAATCGATGATGCCTCTGTCAAAAGTCGATGAAGTGCTTGGCGATTGACAGGATAGTCAAAATACCGTTTACTTCCGTCAAGTGTATCGTAAAAGGCTTGCATCGAGGCCCGATGCAAAAGCAGTTTTTGTTTATGAAAGCGATGCACTTCATTGTAAAAGAGTTCGTCCTCAATAAGCACGATGACGGTCTCGTCTTTTGGTTCAACAAATAGTTGATGTGGAAACACTAGAACAATTTGCATAGTACCACCTGATTTTAGTATACCATTTTATGACGAAGATAGCGCAATCCTGTGCTAATAATCATTTCAAGGGGTTTTGACATTCAGGTAAATTTGGTTATAATTATAGTAAATAAACTCTTATTTAAGGTGAAAGGCTATGAATCAAAATGACGTACTTTTTAGTCAACAGTTTATTGTTAAGTTCACATCGGTATTAATTTCCATCGCCATGGTTTCTATGATTATCCTCAATTTTACTCGACAGACGTATTTTACGGGAGTCATCGCAAGTTTGGCTTTTGTTTTAACGATTATCTTCTTTTTAATTTACCAAAAAAGCAAAAATTTCAACCACTGGTCGAACTTCTTTATTGCTTTTGTGGCGCTTTTTAGTATTATCGTTTTTTATACTGGTGGCAGTGAGGGCGCAGGGGTTTTATGGGCGTTTCTCTTTCCTTTTTTTGCGATTCAGTTTAAACGTTATCACCAAGGCTTAATTTTAACGGCAGGTTTCTTTTTTGCGCTGTTAATTCTCTATATTGTCCTGTTGATTTCTCAACGGGATTTTTACATGCCTTCTGCTTTTATGTTTGTCTATTTCTTTATTTTAACGTTTCAACTTGGTTATCTTTATTTTTATGATCGGCATAAACACGGCATTCAAACGACGTTAGCGGAAAACACCACGAAGTATAAGACTTTGCTAAACAACTTAAACTTAGGCGTTATTATGGTGAGTCATGAGCTTAAAATTATCGAAAAAAATAAGACTGCCGAAACCTTGTTTGAAGATTTTAATTATCGGGATATTTGTTGTTTTGAGATGATTCAACAACGTGACACACCGTGTGAGAACTGTCCAGCGGTGGTGGCTTTTGAGACAGGAGAGGTTAACACCGTGGTGAAACGCATCCAGACTTCAAATGGTCCTCGTGATTTTAGTATACGAGCGATGCCGTTGTTTGATCAGCTTAACCATGTAATTGCGGTGATGGAAACGTTTGATGATATTACTGAAGAACTTATAAAAACGAATCATTTAATCAAAGAACAAAAAAAGTTTCAGACGTTATCGTACATTGATGGTCTGACGAATGTTGCCAATCGTCGAAGCTTTGACAAACACTTTGAGACTTGGTTTAATCAGGCGAAAGAAACAAAGCACTATGTAGCTGTCTTACTGATTGATATTGATGTTTTTAAGGCGTATAATGATCATTACGGTCATTTACTAGGTGATGATATTCTCATTAAGATTGGACAAACCTTAAACACGATTTTAGCGAATGAAAACCAATTTCTTGCGCGGTATGGCGGTGAAGAGTTTATTGCGGTTTTAAAGGTGGTTGCGATCAAAGAGATTAAGCGTTTAGCCAAAACAATGCATCAAGCTGTGATTGATTTAGCTATACCTCATGCAACATCTGAGGTGGCGAATATCGTCACGATAAGTGTTGGCGTGAGTTACCAACTACCGAACCTCAATGATCACCCCAATGAATTGATTCAAGCGGCCGATAAAGCCCTGTATCAAGCAAAGGAAAAAGGGCGTAATCAAGTCGTTTACTCCCATTTAAGTAAAACAAGTTAGTCGTGATTGACTAACTTGTTTTTATTGTGGTTTGTTTTAACCAATCGTAAACGTTTTTCGCATCACTATCCTGCAAATCTTTAACATTAAAATAGACGGGTGTGGGTGAGGCCATCACCCAAATCCCTAGTGTTTTTAAGCCTTTTAAACGTTGAAATGGGTTCGTAATCATCTGATAACTCTGCAGGTGTTTACGTTGAACCATAACGGTCGTTTTCGCCACTCTTCGAAACCGTAAAGCCATGCCATCGTGTTGGTTTGCATAGCCGGCATCGTGATAACGAAGATACCCAAGTGGTATGAAAAACAAACCCAGTACTAACGGTACAGCGATAAGTCTAGTATCAATAAAGCCTAAGCCAAGCAACATAATCACCGGAATGGATGCTCTGAACAGGTACCGTCTTAGCGCTCGCTTAGGGACAGCATGGAAATGCTTTGGCACGGCGTATTCAGGTAACAAAGTGTCTAGAAATGATTCTATCTGACTGCGCTTAATCATCGGGTGAATAACAACAGATTCGCCTTTATCACCGCCACCGCCAGCGACTTGTAGTTCGATTGTTGCATAACCAAAAGGTTGACGGATTAACCCTTCAATAATTGTCACCGCTTGAATTCTACTCAGTTTAATCGCCAGTTGTTTTTTGACAAACAGACCCCGTTTTATTTCTAAGTAGTCATCGTATTCTCTTAATGTGAAATAGGCAAAGCGCAGCACATAACGGACAACGGAAATGATCCAGGAAATCACTAACCCTACGATGAACAATATTACAATTACAACGACATCGGTTTGCGTAAAAAACTGTGCTATTAACTGAAAAATTCGTTCAGGAATAAACACGAGAAGCTGACCTATCAAGGCAAAAACTACGGCAAAGACAACACCAACACTTCCTGAGGTTGCCCCCGCTTTTAGCAAGGTTATCGCATCGAGTGCAATCGTTTTACTCGCGGCGGCTTGGTTTTCAACAGTGGCGCCATTTTCATTGAGTGTTTCGCGAATATGGTTGGCTAATCCTTGTGGAATCGCCGAGATTTTCACTTCTGCTTCATCAAGATTTCCGGGTGTTTCAATGTTTAATGATACTAGATCGAGTAACTGCCAAACGACATTGGCTTCTAAATCCATCGTATGTATTCGATCGCGTTTAATATTACGGTGTTTCTTTATAAGGACTCCCGAAAAGATTTCAATTGCATTGGGTGAATACTTAAAACGAAAGAACAGCCATTTAAAAAAGCCTGAAATTAAACTAAATCCGACAGTCACAAGGATAAAAATTAAGAACCAACGATCAAAAAACGTGCCGCTTTCTTCACCGAGTGATCGAAGAACCAAAAAGATAAATAAAGGAATGAGATAGCTTTTCAGTTCTTTAAAAACACCGGTTATAATCGTAATTGGATGCTGACGATACAGTTTAGACATCGTCTTCACTCAAATTCGTTAAGCGGACAATATCATTTCTTAAAGTTTGGGCGATACCTTCGTTCAACGCAGGAATCTTATGGTTTGAACCGGCTGTCGTAATCGAAAGCGTTGCTAGCTTAAACTTTCGTTGGATCGGTCCATGTTCAGTATCGACATGTTGAATCCGTTTCATTGGTATTAAGGTTCTTTTCACGATGATTATGCCGTATTGAATATCGACTTCTTCTTCGCTTATCGCGTAGCCCCAGTAAATCATTTTTAGGTTTGGTGTAATAAAAATTGTTAAGATGCCGATAATGATAGCAAACGCTAATCCTGATAGGACGGGCCAAAGGGGTAATGCATCAACAAAAAATCTCGCAATAAAAAACCCCAGTGGGAAAAGCAGTAAAATGGCCATAGTAATGACACCGCTAATCATCCAAACGGTTTTTGCTTCTTTTGGTAAACGTTGTTCAAGTTTTTCCATGTTCTCCTCCACTCGATAAAAAAGTAATGCCTAACATTACTTTAAGTTTAATGCTTTAATCACTTTTTCTAACTCGGTTATTGCATCGATTTCATCCTCACCATGGGCTTCAATGGTTACGAGAGATCCTCTAGCGATACCCAGCGATAAAACACCCATAATCGATTTTAAGTCTACCGTTACACGATCGACTGTCATCGTAATCTCAGATTTAAATTCATTCGCTTTAGAAACTAAGGTTGTGGCGGGTCGGGCATGAACCCCTTGGTCATTTAAAATTAAAAAGTCTTTCTTCATGGTCTTTCACCTTTCTAATGTTGATTTGAGTGTGTTGTAGATAGCTTCATTGTCTTTCTCAAAATAAAACTTAACTGTATCACCAACTATATTTACTCCGAGTACACCCTGCTCCTTGAGTTGATCATAATCCACGTCTTTCGGGTTTTTTGTAAGAATATTAATCTTTTGCCGCTTAAAATCAATACGAAGTATATTCTTTTCGCCGAAACAGGCTATAATTTTCGTTACATCTATAACAACAGGTTTCTTTTTTTTAGTTAAAAGAACACCCACTAAAACAAGAGATAGCGAACCTGCAATCACAAGGAATAGTAAATTATCACTTAAGAACTGATTTATAAACATCGGTTGCACCTCCAATAAACTACGCCTATTTTATCATAGTTTGGTTTATTTTTAAATCACTTTAGTGTATAATAAAGCGATATGAATTTAAGGTGGGGATTTTGTGGTAGAGTGGTTACGATTTTTGATTTTAGGACTGATTCAAGGCCTCACAGAGCCTTTACCGATCTCATCGAGTGGCCATATGGTGATTGCACAAGTGTTTTTGGATATTCCTAACCTCGATTATTTTTTGGAAATATTTCTCCATTTCGCATCGTTAATTGCGATTGTAATACTTTTCAAAGAACGGATTATTCGGCTCATCAAAGGGAACTGGAACTATCTGATTCGACGTAAGAGTGACTATAGAGCAGATTTCGATTATCTTATTCTGATTATTATTGGTGTCTTCCCTGCCGCATTAATTGGCGTCTTGTTTAAAAGTTTTTTTGAAGGGTTTTTAACGTTGATCGCTGTGGGCATTAGTTTATTAATTACTGGAACTTTTCTTTTTTTAGTCCAGAAGCAAAGTGTTGAAAATACGAAGACACGTTTAAATGTTTGGGATGCGTTAACGGTTGGGCTCGTTCAGGTCTTAGCGCTATTTCCGGGTATTTCTCGAAGTGGTAGTACGTTTGTTGGGGGCTTGCTTCGTAAGATTAAGTTTGAGACGCTGATTGAGTTTTCCTTTATGCTTTATATTCCTATTAGTTTAGGCGGGATGATTTTCGAGCTGTTTGAAGTTGAGAGTTTTACTAATTATGCGCCATTATCGTTAGTTGTATCGTTTATTGCGACGCTCATCAGTACGTATTTTGCCTTTAAACTATTCGTGCATTTAGTTAAACAAGGCAATCTTAAATACTTTGGTGTCTACTGTTATTTTGCGGGTGTTTTTGCGATTGTCTTATCCTTTATTGTTTAGGGGGTTAAACTATGAAAGTTGTCATTGCAAAAGATCAACGCACTTTCGTTGATCACTATCTGATTCGCGGAAAAGTGTTTGTTGTTGAACAAGCAATCGACTGGGCTTTAGAAGTCGATGATTGGGACTATGACGCAACCCTTTTTGTCTTGTATGATAAGGGTGTGGCAATCGGTGCCGCGCGGCTTTATAAAAACAAAGTCGGCCGGGTGGCCGTCTTAAAAGAACATCGGCATAAAAATGCTGGATCACTGCTCATGGCCGCCGTAGAAAAATATGCGCTAGAAAAGGGCTTAGATTGCTTAGAACTCGGAGCACAATGTTACATTATTCCCTTTTATGAGAAGTTGGGTTATGAAGCCTACGGGGAAGTTTTTTTAGATGCTGATATTGAACATCGAATGATGATGAAAAAACTCACTAAGCTGAATGATTGAAAAGCGGAATGAAAATCAGTATAATAATGGTCAGGAGATGAATTATGGATAGAGTGATTGAAGCAATTATTGAAATCCCTATGGGAACAAAAAACAAGTATGAAATCGACAAACAACGCAATCGGATTAAACTTGATCGTGTGCTTTATTCTCAGATGACATACCCGGCTGAATATGGCTATATCGAAAACACTTTAGCTGAGGATAACGATCCACTCGATATTTTAATTATCGCGAGTACGAAGACCTTTCCAGGATGCATAGTGGATGCACGGATTCTTGGTTATCTCGATATGGTTGATAACGATGAAAAAGATCATAAGATCATTGCCGTCATGGATACCGATCCGCGTTTTAGTCATATTCATGAACTCAACGATATCCAGGAACATATGTTACGAGAAATAAAGCATTTCTTTAAAACCTATAAGGATCTCCAACAAAATAAAAAAGTTGAAGTGTATGACTTTCATGGTAAGGAAGAAGCCTACCAGCTCATCGATGAAAGTTATCGACGCTATCAAACACAACTGAGAGAGGAAGATAAACATGGCAAATAAGATTAAAATGGTTTTTGACAACAATTATCATGGTATTTTAACAGGGCATCACGGGGCAACACGAGTCGGTTCTGAAGAAGGGGCTTTGGCAGCGTATGATATGTTTTTAGGCGGCCTTGCGGCGTGTTTGAATCACACGTTTCAAAGCATTGTTGATAAGAAAAAATTATCGTTTCATTCGGTCTCGTACGATATTATCGGTGAAAAACGTAAAGAGGTCCCAACAACTTTAGAAACTGTCGCAGTCAGTGTTGTTCTTAAAGGGGCTGAACAAGGTAAAGAAAGCCAATATCAAAAAGCGATGGATTTAGCAACAGAATATTGCAGTGTTTACCAAACAATCGCAAAAGTTGCCGAGATGTCGACAACGATCACCTTTAAATAAGGAAAAGTTCCCAGCGGGAACTTTTTTTATGCTTTAAGTTGATGATAAATTTCTTTAAACTGTGCTAAACTAAAAATCATCGGCACAGGATAGAGCGGATTTGCTTCTTTATAGGCTCTTTTTGCCATAATGGCAATGTCAGAGGTTTGAATTTCGGGAATATGCTGAGGAATGTTAAAGCGGCTGTTTAGACTCTCTATCCACTCAATGAAATGGTTGGCACAGGTTTGATCTGACGTTGAGTTGAGTTCAGGATAGAGGGTTCTAGCCATCTTAGCAAGAGGTTTTACGACACTGTCGCCATAAGCCCTTAACACCCTCGGTAAGATAACCGCATTCGTGTAGCCGTGAGGAAGCCGATAAAAACCGCCGAGTGTATGCGCGATGGCATGGATGTTCCCAACATAAGCACGGGTAAACGAAAGCCCTGCATAATAGGACGCTTTCAACATCTGCGCGCGTGCATTGAGATCTTCAGGATGCGTAGTGGCACGAACTAACGCTTGATGAATTAGCGTAATGGCTTTTTCACTCCAAGCCCATGTGTCCTTAGTATTGCTTCGACCAATGGCCGCTTCAATGGCATGGGTCAAAGCATCCATTCCAGTATAAGCGGTCAGTGATGGTGGCAGTTTTACCGTAAGTTCAGCATCTAAAATCGCAACGTTTGGAATTAATGCGTGATCATTAATCGCATATTTTTCTTTCGTTTTTGGATTGGACACCACCGCGGCAAGTGTCGCTTCAGAACCCGTGCCTGCTGTCGTAGGAATGGCGATGAGAGGTGGAATGGCCTTACGGATTTTTAATATCCCTTTCATTTTTTCAATGGGCTTCTTCGGTCGAGCGATGCTCGCGCCTAACACTTTGGCACAATCGATGGGTGAGCCGCCGCCAAAAGCGATGAGCCCATCACAGCCGGCATTGAGATAGGCAGTTTTTGCCTTAAGAATGGTTTCGATACTTGGATTGGCTTCGGTTTCAGCGAAGAGATGATAAGGGCATTGGTGGCTTTCTAAGATTTTTTGGAGATGGCGAACTAAACCGCTATCGACGAGTCCTTGATCGGTGACAATCAACGCTTTTTTCATCGCTAAGTTCGCCATGCTTTCAGGCACATTTTCAAGCGCTCCCGGTCCTTCTATGAGCGTGGGAATCCGCCAAGGTAGTAAGGGCGAAACACCCCGTAATATCCATTGATAGAAACGATAGAAAATTTTCATAGATTCACGCTACTTTCACAACTTTATAGCCTGCGGCTTTTAATAGGCGGTTCATAATGGCACTTCCGATATGCGTTTTAGAAAAGGTGTGCATGTAAATGGTAGTAATGTTTAAATCATCCATCGTTCTTAAGGCAATAAACAAGTTTGAAGCGATGGTTTCGGGATCGTTTATTGATCCTAAGTCAAATACGTTCTGTCCAATGAGTTTTTCGGACACCTCATGGGCACAAATAAAAGCGCATCGATCGCCTTCTTCTAAGGCTGCTTGATTCATCACATCAATGATTTTCTGAGTTGGTCCTTCGAGTAAAACAATATCCCCTTGGGGCTTATAGTGAGTATACTTCATACCGGGTGATCGGGGTGCGATTTGATAGACTTCCGAAGCATCATCGATCGGTTTTTCAAGCACCGCTTCAATCATTGCTTTCGTGACTGACCCGGGCCGTAAAATGGTTGGCGGTGATGTCGTTAAATCAAGCACCGTTGACTCTAGACCTATCGTTGATTTTCCCCCATCGATAATGATATCGACCTTTCCTTCTAAATCTTTTTTCACATGTTCAAAAAGGGTTGAGGACGGTTTTCCACTAATGTTTGCGCTCGGGGCACATAAGGGTGTTTTTACAACACCAATAACGTGTTGTGCAATGGCGTTTGCAGGAAAGCGAACTGCGACGGTATCTAAGTTTCCCGTAATCGTCTTAGGAACCTCGTTTGTTTTCTGGAAGACCAACGTTAACGGTCCAGGCCAAAACGCTTGAATTAATCGCTTAGCCTCATCAGAGATGGTTTTGGTAAGGCGTTTCAACTGATGGAGATGATCAATATGAACAATTAAAGGGTTGTCTTTAGGCCGCCCTTTAACACGGTAGATTTTTTCGGCTGCGGCCGGGTCAAAAGCGTTCGCACCAATGCCATATACGGTTTCTGTAGGAAACACAATAAGGCCACCTTGATCGATGACTTGTTTGAGATGCTCTGCGGTTGTTTTACGTTGCATATCCTTTAATTGATAAATGGTGGTTTTCATGGTATCGCTTCTTTCCTTTAATCATTGCTATTATACCTTATTCCTGGTTTTTTTACTATTACACTGTTAGATTATTTGACAAACTCTAGTTGGTTTTGAGATAATGATTAAGCCTTGGAGGTGATTTTATGTCACGTTATATTCATCTTACAATAAAAATGAGTACAGCGAGTATTATTACAATACTTATTGCAATGAGCTTAGGTTTAGAGTATGCCATTACCGCGGGTATTTTGGCTGTATTATCGATTCAGTTAACCCGTAGAGACTCACTTCTTAATGCGTTAGAGCGCTTTTTGAGTTCTATCATTGGTCTTTTTATCGCCCTGATTATGTTTCTTACCTTTGGCTATAACTTAATAGTTTTTGCCTTATTTACGGCCGTGTTCATCTTTATATCTTTTGCTTTGAAACTAACGATTGGGATTGTTCCCACATTGGTTTTAGTGTCGCATGTGCTCGATGCTGGTCAGTTTGACTGGGCTATTTTGATTAACAGTGTTTCGATTATGGCCATCGCAATAACCATAGCCTTACTTGTCAACTCGATTTATCCTTTAAATAGTCAAAGAAAACTATTGAATCTTATTGAGAATATCGATGCACTTATACGCAATGATCTTGCAAACCTTGCGGCACGAATCAACGGGAGTATTGACAATGATCGGGCCTTAGCGCAACACGTCACTAATAAAAATGCGCTTGAACAATTTAAGGGTGACGCTGAACTGATAGACAAAGATATCTTGTTCGATCATGACTATCGCCTAATTCATTACTTAAATGTTCGTAATGCTCAGATGACTCAAATCGATCGCATGTTAGGTTTAATTCTCCAAACCAATGAAACGAGTGAACACGCGATTAAGCTTGGTGAATATGTTTTAAACCTTAAAGACGATGTCGGCCACGCGGACAAAGCATCCAGACAAAAAAAATCCTTGCATACGCTGTTAAATCAGTATCGTAAAATGGCATTGCCGACAACACGAAGTGAGTTTGAGTATCGTTCGATTTTATACCAAATCACTTTAGAACTTGATACGTTTCTAAGTGAAAAAATCGCGTTTCATGAACGTTATCCTGACTTTAAAATAAAAAGACTATCGAGCCGATAGTTTTTTTATTAGCGCAACTGTTCCTTGTTGTTGTCAATAAAAAAACCGTTCACTTTTCGTAAACGGTCGAAATTTCGATGGAGCGGGTGAAGGGAATCGAACCCTCACGGTCAGCTTGGAAGGCTGAAGTTCTACCATTAAACTACACCCGCGAAAACACTAGCCTATGTATAATAGCACACGAAAGTCAAAATTGTCAATAGTTTAGGCAACATTTTTCCTGCTTATTTGATTTTCTTAATAGCACGCATTTTTGCGCTATGGGCACGATTATTTTCAAGGATTTCTTGGGCCGATGGCAAGACGATTTTTTTGTTTACTAATGCATAATCAGGATCTTTTTCTGGCATGGTTAAAAGCTCTTTAGGATGATCGACCGTTGAATAATCACGAAACATATGCTTCGCAATTCGGTCTTCTAAAGAATGGAAACTAATCACGACAACACGACCGTCAATTCTCAACTTTTCAATCGCTTGTTTAAGCGAGTCTTCAAACACACGCAACTCGTCATTCACCGCGATTCTTAATGCTTGGAAGGTCTTTTTAGCAGGATGACCTTTTTGACGTAAGACTTTGTTTGGCAAGGATGCTTTGACAATGTCTACGAGTTCGAATGTTGTTTCAATTGGTTTTTCTTGACGTCTTTTTACGATGTTCTGTGCAATTCTTGGTGCGAACACTTCATCGGCGTAACGATAGAGAATGCTTTTTAGTTCTTTTTCTTCTAAACGATTGACGAGGTCTTTAGCGGTGACAGTTTGCGATGGGTCCATCCGCATATCAAGGGGTGCATCGTGTTGATAGCTAAAGCCACGATCCTTGTCGTCAAAATGAAACGAGGAGACGCCTAAATCGTAAAGAACCCCGTCGACAAACTCAATGTTGTGCAACGCTAAGTAGTGATTAAGCTTAGCGAAGTTAGCATGAATGAAAGTGATTTTATCTTGATAGGCTGATAACCGTTCTTTCGCTTTACTGAGGGCGAATTCATCTTGGTCAAAACAAAAAAGATGGCCTTTGTCAAGCACTTTTACGATGGCTTCAGAATGGCCGCCACCACCGAGTGTACAATCGACATATATACCATCGGGTTTCAATGCTAAATAATCGATGGCTTCTTTTAATAATACCGTCTTATGTTCCATTTTGATTCTCCTTTAGAGAAAAGAAAAACGCTGTTTTCAGCGCTTCTTTCTGTACCTATTCTGCTTCGATTTCCTCTTGTTCTTCAATCACAACGCGACCTTTGTAATGTCCGCATTCTTTACATACACGATGCGCTAATTTCATCTCACCGCAGTTTGGACAAACAACCATTCCTGGGACACTTATTTTAAAGTGTGTGCGACGTTTACGTTTGCGTGTTTTCGATGTTCTTCTTTGGGGAACTGCCATACTATGCCTCCTATCGCTTGTATTTTTCTAAGTCTTTAAAACTCGGATTTACTTGTGGTTTTTTCGGTTTTTCAGGGTTTTTATACTCTGCGCCTTCTGCCACCACGCGTAAAGGTTTTTCCAAATATATATTAGACCATATTATCGGCAATAAGTCAACTGTTATTCCTTCAACTTGATGATATTCATCATTGCTATCGGTACTAAACGTCTCAACAACATGAAAATCTAAGTCAATATCAACGGGTTTCAATGTGATGGCACACGCCATTGTTATGGTTGTTCTGATCCCCATATGGAAATGATAGTATCGATCGGCTTCTATGGTGAAATGCCCCTTAACAGACACAGGAGAAACCGCTAAAAAATCTGTGTTGTCTTCTAAAAATGACGAGAAATCAAGCGTTTCTTCGAACTGGTTATCTTGCGATTGACGTTTCCTTAATTGGGCTAATGTGTAACGCATTTAATGCACCTCCCTCGTGGGTAAATTATATGTTTTTATGAGGATATTGTCAAATATAAGGTATAATGTGTGTGAAGAGGTGAAGAGGATGAAAATCGTCGGAATTGTCGTGGAATATAACCCTTTACATTATGGCCACATTTATCATATTGAAGAAACTAAGAAAGCCTCGAAGGCGGACGTTTTGGTCGCTGTCATGAGCGGTCATTTAGTGCAGCGTGGAGAGTTTAGTGTGATCGATAAGTTCACTAAAACCATGTGGGCGTTAAAAGCGGGGATTGATCTCGTCATCGAGTTACCCGGTGTTTTCTCGATTCAAAGTGCTGAATATTTCGCCAAAACAAGCATTGAAATCCTCCATAGTTTAGGTGTTATGGAGGTTTATTTTGGCAGTGAAACAGGCGAGATAGAACCGCTTTACGGTGTTGCCTTAGCGCTTGACTCAAAGCGTTATAATGATACGGTAAAACACTATTTAGACCAAGGAAAAAGCTATCCTTCAAGTAGTAGTTTAGCGCTCAAAGAGCTCGGGTTTGATGATAGCCATACGACCCCCAACAATATCTTAGGTATTCAGTACATTAAAGCGGCACAAAGCCTCTCACCGAAGCCCGCAATGAAAGCAATTAAACGGATTCAAACACAGTATTACGATGATATCGATGATGCCACCCATATCCAAAGTGCCACGGCAATTCGCAAGAGACACCAAAGTAAAGAACCCTATGCTGACTACGTGCCTGAGTATGTTCTGCAAAGTTTGCACACACATACGATGCCGACATGGGATGACTTCTACCCTTACTTTTTTTATAAGATTAAGAGTACTTCTCTTCAGGATTTAGCGTTAATCCATGGTATTGAAGAAGGCTTAGAGAATCGTTTTAAGCAGGTTTCTAATCCAGAAAATAGCGCCCAGTTTATTGACGCCGTCATTAGCCGACGTTACACGCATGCGAAAATTCGGCGGACGATGATGGCCTGTTTAATCGACATTAAAAAGGCTGACATTGTCAGCTACAGTGTGCCTTACATCCGTGTCTTAGGTATGAACAGTAAGGGTCAAAACTATTTGAACTCAATTAAGGCTGACTTGCCAGTACCGCTAATCACAAAAATTAAAAAAGTGCGTCATCCTTATCTTGATATTGAACTAAAAATAACTGAGATATACGATTTGGTTTACCGCAAAAACTTACTTAAAAAAGAGTTTGAACCGGTCATAATACTTTAGTGTTTCAATTGCTTTATACAGCGCAATTCTCTATAATGATACCGGGTGATATAATGGAAAAACAACAGATTCAAGACGCGTTAGAAAAACTGATTGATCCAACGAGTCAGAAAACTTTGAAAGAAACAAAAGGGGTTAAGTATATCTCTGTTGAAGAAGACAAAAAAACAGTGAACTTAATCATTGCTTTAGAAACGATTGAAGACACCATCAAACATAAAATGACCCGTGAGATTGCCAAGGTCATTAAAATCGATTTAAAGTATCATGGTGTGAAAATAGATTTTGAGCTTTTAAAGCGTACCGATAGTATTTTAGCGAGAGAAAAAAAGCTAAAATACATTGGTATAGCTAGTGGTAAAGGGGGCGTAGGGAAGTCCACGGTCGCCGCGAACTTAGCGCTTGCGCTGAATCGTTTAGGCAAAAGAGTCGCGATTATTGATGCGGATATTTATGGCTCAAGTATTCCGACGATTTTTGATATGGAAGTGCGCTTGCCAAAAGCCGATGAGAATGAAAAAATCATTCCTTTTACTGAGCGTAACATCGAGATTATTTCAACAGAGTTTTTTATGAAGGAAGACACTCCCCTAATGTGGCGGGGACCGATGTTAGGCAAAATGCTGAACCACTTTTTTTACGATGTCAAATGGCACGATGATCTTGATTACGTGATTGTTGATTTACCACCTGGCACCGGTGATGTGGCCATTGATATTCAAAAACTGATTCCTGAATGTGAAATTTTAATTGTAACCACTCCCCATGCGAGTGCCTCGCATGTTGCGGTTAAAGCTGGCTTTGCAGCGAAGGAGCTCAAACATTCCATTATTGGTGTCATTGAAAACATGAGTTATTATAAACACGATGATCAGTTAATCCCTATTTTTGGTGAAGGTGGCGGGAAAATTGTTGCCGATAAACTGACGACTGATTTAATCGCTCAAATACCGATTGGCCAACCCCAAAGCGGCCATCATAGTCTCTTTGATATGCATGAAGAAATTGGTGTCATCTATTTAGGTTTAGCGAATAAACTGCTACGATAAAATAATAAATCCGAGTCTAAAAACTCGGATTTTTTTGGCGTTGTAAATACTGACTGAACTCAGCCTCAGGGATTTTCTTGCGTAAGTCTTTCATCTCATAGCGGTAAATAAAGAAAGACAGTGTTCCTGCTAAGGTGTCGGCCACCAAAAAAGTTAACCAGATGCCTGTTAAACCAAGAAAATAGGTCAGTAAATAAATAATCGGAATAAACAGCAAAAACTGACGTGACATGGCGATTAGAAAGGCACGCACAGGAAAACCCATCGCCTGGTAAACACTCGATAAAACCACTTGAAATCCAATCATCACAAAGCCCACAGAAATTACTCTAAATGCACGCGATCCTTCTTCGATAAACAACTGATTGGCATCAGGACTAAACACTCTAAACAGCAGTTCTGCGGACAGGAGTGTAATGATAAATATCGCAACAAAATAAATGAAAACTAAACGCATCGCATAGGCGATCACTTCATATAAACGCAAATGAAATTTCGCACCAAAGTTAAAACCAACAATCGGAATTAAACCTTGGACTAATCCAAAGCCTGGCAACAGTAAAAACATAATCATACGATTAATAACACCGTAGATTGATATATATATCCCTGGTCCGATATCCACTGGCGCATAGCGATTAATCAATTGATTGATAATAATGACTAAGATAGCACCTAACGTATTACGGACAAACGTTGGCATGCCTATCGCGATAATTTCTAGGGTCATTTTAAGGTCAAAACGATGAATCGTTTTAAGCCGGATATCGAGCGCAGATTTTTTGGATAAAGAGGCGTAAAAAACATAGATAAATGATAATGTTTTAGCGATTAAGGTGGCTAACGCTGCGCCTTGGACACCGAGACCAAAACCAAAGTCAAAGATAAATATAGGGTCGAGTATAATATTAACGAAGGCACCGATTAAAAGCGCAATCATAGCGACATTGGGTCGCCCTTCAGCACGCGCTAAGTTATTCAATACCACGGCACTAGAAAATGGCACTAAACTAATCAATATAAAGACTAAATAATCCTTTGCGTAATCAAAGTTTTCTGCCGATGCACCAAAAAACACTAAGACGGAATCAATAAAAATTAAAACGATAACCGCAATTAATACCGATATCACTACATTAAGCAACAACGCCGTATTCACGGATCGTGTCATCGCGTCACGGTCGTTTCTACCGTACGCTCTTGAGAAAATGGAGGCACTCCCAATACCAATCATGAGTCCGAGTGCCATGACGATCATTTGAATCGGAAAAACAATGGCTAAAGCACCGATGGCAATAATATCGGTGCCCCAAGCCACAAACAAGGTATCAATGAGATTATAAAGTGCATTCGCCATCATCGCAATCGTTGCCGGAATCGATAGTTTTATTAGAAGTTTCCGAACATTCATTTGCCCAAGCATTTGACGGCGTTCTGTAGGGGATGTACTCATATTATCACTCTCTTCAAAACTATTATAGCATAGAGTGATTAAATAACGGCTTGGATATTTTCGATGGCTTTTTTCTGTTTTTGATTCGCCATAAACACTTCTTTATAGCGATGGTTATCCAGTGCATAACGATTAATCTCTTTAGTGAAGTAATCGATGTAAAAGAGATCTTGTTCTTCGATGGCTTTAGGTAAAGCGACTTTTTTGAGATAGCGATGTTTGCTGGCGCTTTCTGCCATCTTATCCACAATGTAATGAATAGCACCTAAGTGACGTTCTTCAATGGCGCCACTATCCGGCATAGGAAAAGGCAACTTAAGACCATACTTTGCACAGTACTTCTCATAGATAAGCAAACATTGATAATAGGCTTCATCTTTAGTTTCATGATTAAGCTTTGCAAAGTACCTTGCATTATAGTGTTTATCTTTTTCATGAATATGTGATCGTAAATAGGTTAATATGAAAATGTTTTGATGGTGTTTTTCGAGTTGATTTAAACTCATTTTTTTAATCATATTACGACCGAGTTCAGGCCCTTTGATGGTGGTGAAATAGGCGTTGAATAAAGGAAGTTTAATGGCATATTTTTTATGGGGATGCTGGCTTAAACATTGCTTAGCTTTCGTGTAATAATTGACACTTGCACTATGGTGTCCCACTCGTTCACTTACTAAATATAAGTAAATTTGCTCAAGCGTAATGATTTCGCCGATTTCTGTTTGAATATTTTCGATGTTAAGCAAAATATTAAGTGCTTCATGGTAACGGGTTGTATGATAGAAATAAACCGCGGTTACAACACCATAGAGCTTAGTATAATCTGTGGGGGTACTCTTGATTAGGGGTTGTATTTCCTCAATCGCACTTTCAATTTCGCCATAGTCTCTGCTCAGTAGTTTGCAAATAATTTGTTGGAGAAGCGTAATCGGATTTTCGCCAAACGGCTTAAGGTGAACAGCGATATCGTTAAGCAAAGGATGGTCTTCATAGTAAAAACCCTTTGCGAGTTTTGAGACAATGGTTTCACCATCATTTAAGTATGTAAAATTCTCGACATCGGTATCAAACACTTTGGCTACCTCTCTTAGGACATAGGTGTTTGTAGGCATTTGATTGTTTTCCATTTTTGACATGTAGCTGATGCTACAAATCCCTTGAGAAAGTTTTTCTTGGGTGTAGTTGTTACGAAGACGTAGTAATTTTAGTAAATCTCCTGTAAAGCTTACCTGACGTTGGTTTTGAGTGGCCACTACTTTTTGAATTTTTTGGGTCATTTGATCTATCTTCAATATGAACCCTCCTTTTTATTTTTTATTCGCTTATTGTACTCTAAGAACCCTCAAACAGGGTAATGTTTTATTGATAGAAAAAATAAAAAAAACACCCTTAACGGATGTTTATATTGGGATATCGACAGAGGGATTGTAGCTCACACTCATGACATTTTGGTTTTCGTGCCATGCAATGATAGCGACCAAAAAAAATCATTTGGTGATGCGTTTTGGACCAACGGTTCCGAGGGATTTTTCGCATCAACTTCTCTTCAACTTTAAGCGGTGTATCCTTCAGATAGGCAAGTTTAAGACGTTTGGATACACGCTCAACATGTGTATCAACAGCGATTCTTGGCACGTCATACCATACGCTTAAAACCACGTTTGCGGTTTTCCGTCCTACCCCTGGTAGTGCTTCTAAATCGGCTTGTGAAGAAGGCACTATACCATGATGACGTTCCTTAATAACGGTCATCGTCTTTTTTATGTTTTTCGCTTTATTCTTATAAAGACCGAGTCGTTTTAAATCCGCTTCTAACGTTTCCAGAGGGGTCGCAAGATAATCGTCTAAGGTGCGGTACTTCGTAAACAGTCGTTCCGTGATACGATTCACCGCAGCGTCGGTCGTTTGGGCACTCAACATCACCGCAATTAGAAGTTCTAAGCCATTGCTGTGGTTTAACTCACAGTGAGCCTCCGGAAACCTGTTATCGAAGACAGTGAGGATTTTTTCTACTCGTCCCATAGTTTATGAAACTCCTTTAAAACATCTTTCTTTTGTGGTTTTATTGGAATCGCCTTCGTTTCATTGAGGAGAATTTGATCAATTCGACGAATCGAAGGGTAATTTGACTTCAAGGCTTTCAATGTGGCATCTTTAATCATTTCAAAAGGGTACGATTCTTTTAAGACCCAATCGGAAACGAGTTCTGCATCTAAAGGACTAAGTGTTGATTGGAGTGTGTCTTCTAAATAGACTAAAACTTCGGACAAGTAGTTTTGATAGGTTTTACGTTGCGTTTTTTCTAAGAGGTCGATGACTTTGAGAAGAAAGAAATCGATATCAAACACTTCTTTTTCTTTGCCATTTGATGTCTCGATGAGTTTTATTTGTAGATACCCTTTATTCATTAACGATTCAAGCAGTTGCTCGGTTTCTTTAACTGAAAGTGAAAGCCATTTTGAAAACTTGGCAGGCTTAATAATCTCTTGTTTATCATCGAGTAGACTGTTGAGGCGAATTAAAGCAATCGCTTCTTGCTCTGTAAGCTCTAAACGATGGTAAAAAGCGAGCACAAGTGCTCGGTAATCGATAATTTTTTTGGTGATGAGAAGTTTTAAAATATCTTTCACTGTATCGCTCCTAAAACTTAATACTTTTTTTTGCGAGCTTTTTTAAAGCGAGTTTAGCGGCGTTTTGCTCCGCTTCTTTTTTACTGTGGCCTTCGCCTTCACCCATAAGGATTTCATCCATATAGACACGGGTTACAAAGGTTTTATGATGGGAGGGTCCTGTTTCTGAGACAACACGATATTCTAAGGAACGTTTATCCGACTGAACGAGTTCTTGAAGATGCGATTTGTAGTCGATAAAATCGCTTGTACGTTCTTCTTCGATAAGGGGAAATATGATCTTCTTTGCTACTTTATAAACTTCATCCAACCCTTTATCCAAGAAAATCGCACCGATAAACGCCTCAAATGCATCGGCTAGAAGTGCTGAGCGATCTCGTCCACCTGTCTTTTCCTCTCCATGACCAAGTAATAAATATTTGTTTAAATGACAGGCCTTAGCGTAATCAACAAGCGCAGATTCACAAACGTGTTTAGCCCGTTTTTTTGTGAGATCTCCTTCAGCGTAATTGCGGTGGGTTTCGTATAAATATCGACCCACCACAAGGTCTAAAACAGCATCTCCGATAAACTCAAGTCGTTCATTGGATTCAGTGTGGTGTTCATTGGCGTAGGAGGAGTGGGTCATGGCGGTGATGAGTAGTTGAGGATTGTTAAATGAAAGCTTAAAGAAGGTCTCAAGGTTTTTCATCGGTATTGTCGCTTTCGATTACGCTATGGACTTTCTTTATAACATCCTGTCGAACAACATTCGCTGCTTGACGTATGCCGTTATAAAATCCCACTGCTTTTGATGAACCCTGTGCCTTTATCACCACACCATTTAATCCATAAATCATTGCACCACCGATTTCTTCTGGCGCGAGTCTTTTTTTGAAGCGTTTGAGATTGCGTATGGAAAAAAGCAACCCCAGTTTACCTAAAACGCCTTTTTTGAGTTCCTCTTTTAAAATTGCACCAACGCCTTTAGCCGTCCCTTCAATGGTCTTCATGACAATGTTTGCGGTGAAACCATCACTGATTAAAATATTACACGGTGGGTTTAAGACTTCTTTAGGCTCTACATTGCCATAAAAATGGAGGTTTGGGTTTTCTTTAAAAAGCTTAAAAACCTCTTGATCAAGAACTCGCCCTTTACCCTCTTCTGAACCGATATTAATCAAGCCAACTAGCGGTTTCTCAATAGCCAAAATCTCTTTAGCATAAATACTAGCAAAATAGGCTTGCTGCACCATATATTCGGGTTTAATTTCTAAATTACCACCGGCATCAAGCAAGATCGTACTCGTTCCTTTAATATTAGGAATCAATGGGGCAATCGCGGTTCGTTTCATGCTTTTCATACGACCCACTAAAATATGAGCACCCGCAATTAACGCTTGGGTTGCCCCACTCGAAACTACGCCCTCATTTTCTTTGTTTCTGACACTGCTTAACGCCATGGCCATAGAGCTCTTACGATTACTGCGGATAGCGCGAATCGGATCTTTTTCTCCCATATTGATCACACCCTCAGATGGCACCACTGAAATGCGTGTTGAATCAGTGAGATAGGGCTCAATCTTAGCTGGCTCACCATAGAGCGTTAGTTCGATATCAGGGATATTTTTAATTGCTAACATCGCACCTTCGACCTGTTCTTTCGGTGCATAGTCACCACCCATAGCATCGATGGCTAGTTTAATCATAATCATCACTCCTAAACTGTATTCCTATTATATCATAGTTTTTGTGCTTGTTCTTCTTCAATCTGCTTTTTCAAAACAGGTAGCAGTAACGCTTTTTCCTGAGGATTATTTAAGACTTTTAAGGCGTCTTCTTTCGCGATCTTGAAAAGTTCGATATCATCATCAATGTTCGCGTAGTTTAACCGAAGAATGCCGCTTTGCATCACACCGAGAATATCACCAAAGCCCCGCAAACGTAAATCGTATTCGCTCAGTGTAAACCCGTCATGAATTGTCTCTAAAACTGCTAAACGTTCTTTAATCTCATTGGTTCCTTCATAAATGACAATGCATTCGCTTTCTTTAATCCCTCTGCCGACTCTCCCTCTTAACTGATGAAGTTGGGCATAACCAAATCGTTCGGCTCGATAAATCACCATTAGCGAAGCATTTGAGACATCGATGCCGACTTCAATCACGGTGGTCGAGACTAAAATATCGATCTCTCCACGATAAAACGCCTCTAAAACGGTGTTTTTTTTCTCATGCTTCATGCGTGCATGAAGTAAACCGACCCGTGCCTTTGGGTAACGTTCCTTAATGACTTCATAAACAGTTTTCACACCTTTTACTCCTTGTTCACTCTCTTCGATGGTGGGTGCAACTACGAAAATCTGTCCTTTTTTCGCTAATGTGTTTACCATTTTATTCCGGACAATTGCTTTATCTTTTGATGAGACAACGGTCGTTTTAATCGCTTTACGACCCAACGGTTTATCGGTAATAATTGACAAATCCATATCACCAAACAAGGTCATCGCGAGAGTTCTAGGAATCGGTGTCGCACTCAAGTAGATTACATCAGGAAGCAACCCTTTGTTTTTTAACATCGCCCGTTGATTCACCCCGAAACGATGTTGTTCATCCGTAATGACTAGCCCGAGTTGAGCATAATGGATATCATGACTGAACAATGTATGGGTTCCAATGACTCCATCAAGCTCATGCTCTCGAAGTTGTTTGGCAATTTTCTTGCGGTCTAAAGCAGAGGTACTTCCTGTCAATAAAGCCACCTTATATTCTAATGTGGCAAAAAGATCTTGCCAGTTTTTATAGTGCTGGCTGGCTAAGATTTCAGTTGGTGCCATAAAAGCTACTTGATAGTTTGAGGTAAACACGGCAAGCATCGCTAAAAATGCCACGATGGTCTTGCCACTTCCGGTATCGCCTTGAAGCACACGCTGCATTATCATGGGTTCTTTCAAATCGATAAAGATTTCCTTTAAAACTTCACGCTGTGAATCCGTTAAGCGAAAAGGAAGCGCGGAAAGTGCTTGTTTAATCACGGAGGATTGATAGTTTTTTGCAACCCCTTGATGGGAGAGTCTTAATTGGCGTTGATAGACATTTTTAGCTTGATACATAAATAGTTCTTGATATTTAAGGCGTTGCGATATTAGCAGTACTTCTTCATCGTTTTTAGGTATATGAACCAGCTCATACAATCGTTTAAGCGAAATAATCTTGTGTTTGTTTAGTAGCCACTCAGGGAGAAAATCGGTGGGGGATGGCTGTAATTCTGAGGCTTGCTTGAGATAACTAGAAAAGCGTTGATCTGAAATACCAGGAAGCTTATACTCGGGAATAATTCCTTCCTTAAAATTGCTTTTAAGAAGCGCTGTTTGAACAACAATTTCTTGCCGTTCTGGGTGCTGTTTTCCATAGACAACCAACGCACTATTTTCAGTGATAAACCGTAAAACATAACGTTGATTATATATCTTAAAAAGAAACTCTTTATCTTCAATCAAGCCGTAAAACGAGATGAGCTGCATTCCCTTGCGTATGAAAGCGACTTTCGGATTTGACTTTACGTTTACTGCGACATAATGGTACTCGCCATCGTCTAAGCTCGCTTTACCTTCAAGCACTTGTTTACGATACTTTTTAGGGAAATAATGCAAGAGATCGGCAACATGAAAAATCCCCTCTTGCTGGAGGGATGCTTGGACTTTATCACCAATACCCTTCAATGTTTTAAGCTCCATCTTATCACCCAAGACTATTATAGCATTTTATCATTGAAATGCCTGAATCATAATGGTATGCAAGAATAAAAAAAGCATCGCCACTCATCCTTGTGTGGTGATGCTGATTCAACATTTATTCTACCGCAATTAAGTAATCATAAATGGCTTGTTGTCCATCGACAACTTCCACTTCAAGATCGCTGTATTTTTCTTCGAGATAAGCCATGATTTCATTGACTTCCTCTTCGTCAACTTCTTCACCATACATGATGGTCACAATTTCACTTTCCTCATCAAGCAACTCATCAAGTAGACTGAACATCGTCTCTAATCGCTTCTCTTTCGATAGAACGATTTTGCCATCTTGAATGCCTAAATAATCGCCTTTCTTAATCGTTAACCCATTCACTTCGGTGTCCCGCACAGCATACGTGATTTCTCCTGATTTAACGTGATCAATCAGTTCTTTCATCTCTTCAATGGTATCTTCTAAAGGTTGATTGGCATCGAACATGGTTAATGAAGCATACCCTTGAGCGACAGTTTTAGCAGGTATAACGATGACATTTTTATCTTCAACGGCTTTAGCCGCGTGCTCTGCACTCAGTAAAACGTTTTTGTTATTAGGAATAATAATGATGTTGTCAGCATTGACTTCATCGACAGCATCAATAAAATCTTCTGTTGCTGGGTTCATGGTTTGGCCACCATCGATAATATAATCAACGCCCATTTCTTCAAACATGCGCTTTAATCCGCGACCGTTAACGACGGTAATAATGCCAAATTTCTTGCGCGTTTCGATCGTAAAATCGCTACGCATCGCTTGCGGTTTCACATCAGTTTCTTCAAAGACATGCTCGATATGTTCATGATGATCATGACCACAGTCATCTTCATCGGATGCAGAATGCAGCAATGTTTCGGTATGCTGTAAGGTCATGTTTTCAATTTTGAGGTTCGCAAACTCACCGTAGATTTGGCCGATGTTTAACGCATCACCCGGGGTTTCTGTATGCACGTGAACTTTACATATTTCATCGTCAGCTACAACTACAATGGAATCGCCTAAGCGACTTAATTGTTTGACAAGTTTATCACGGTTAAATTTCTTGCCTTGTTTAAGTTGAATAATAAATTCTGTACAATACCCAAACTCTACGTCTTGCTTATCATATTCCGGCGATTTTCCTTTTGCTTTCTTGGCTTTTTCTTCAGCATAGATTTCACCTTTAAGTGCAGCAACAATACCTTCAACAATCACGATTAGACCGGCACCGCCACTGTCGACGACACCTGACTCTTTTAAAACCGGTAAAAGATCAGGGGTCCGCTTTAATGAGGCGTTGGCTTCATTCAAATAAACTTCCATTACTTCAAGCAAGTCAGAATCTTCTTTAACGATACTTTCCGCTTTATCGGCCGCTTCTCTTGCGACAGTAAGGATGGTTCCTTCAACCGGATTAATGACCGCACCATACGCTTGTTGAACACCAAACTTTAACCCTTGAATAAACTGTTTTGTTGTGGCTACTGTCAGCTCACTAAACGCCTTAGCAAACCCACTAAAAAGCTGAGATAATATCACGCCTGAATTACCTCGAGCTCCCATTAATAATCCTCTTGATAATGCTTTACCTAGTTTTTCAACCGGTTCATCCGCTAAATCTTGAATCGATTGAACGCCACTCATCATGGTCGATTGCATATTGCTACCAGTATCCCCATCGGGTACCGGGAAAACGTTTAGATCATTTATCACTTGATGGTTGTTTTTTAGGTTAATTGTTCCGTTGGTAATGATGAGTTTAAAAAGATTCCCATCAATCGTTTTTGGATTCATAATAAACCTCCGTTTGTATTCGATTGTCTCTATATTAAACTTTGAGATGCAAGTATAAAAAATCAAAAAATATTTTTAATATCAAAAGACTTTCTTTATTTTATCATAAGACATTTTGAAATGCAACAAATAAACGATGACCTGCAGTTCACAAAAAAAAGGTTAAAAAAACTTGCAATCTTTTTCATTTGTGATAAAATAGTATAGGTTAACTATCGAATGGACTATGAACGGAGGTTTATCATGGCAAAAGAATGTTATATTACTGGCAAAAAAATCCTTTCTGGAAATAAGCGTTCCTACGCGTTAAATACTTCTAAAAGAAAATGGAAAGCCAACTTACAAAAAATTAGAATCGTTGAAAACGGTGAAGTTAAAACCGTTTTTGTTTCAGCACGCGCTTTAAAGAAAAACAACCTTACCAGAGCTTAATAACTAACAATTAAGCCGACTGAGGTCGGCTTTTTTTATGTCTATATGTGAATATCCCTCTCTTTTTTTTAATACACTCGTGAAGTGTATTTTTTTTATTTATCACTGCTTTCAATCACAAGTAAGACCCCTTCGTCAAATGTTAGCGTTCCACTGCCTTGATTGGATATGCAAAGCGGGTCATCCATGGCTAAATCATACTTATCTAAATTATAAGCAAAGCCTTTTAAAGATAGCCCCTTGACATCTTCTAAAGCAAACAGTGATACATACTCAAAGCGGTTTTCTATCGTGTATTCTCCAGGGTCTAAAGTATAGACTTTATGGCTGTCATCAAGCATGACAATCGGTCCTAGATTAAGGAGTAGAATATTCGCATAAGTGTGATCAAAACGCGCTCCTATACCCCCATAAATTTGAATTTCATCTGGCGTATATTCTAAGGCTGCTTTGACCGCTAAATAGGTATCGGTATAATCTTTCTTTTTAGGATACTCAATCGTTTTTGCAGCGTTTTGTTTTACAAAAGTAATTTTCGTTTGATCTAAGCTATCAAAATCACCAATCACTACATCGAGTTTTAAGCCCTTCTTCACTGCTAAATATGCGCCGTCTTCAACACCAATCAACACTTCTTCACTGTCTTTTTGATAAAGAGTATCAAGCGTATATGATAGGGGATTTGTAAATATTTTAACGATCATTGCGAAGTCCTTTGATCGTTTTTTCACGGTCCTTTGACTTGAAAATATAGGACCCTGCAACTAAGACGGTTGCACCGGCACAAAGACAACGTTTTGCCGTCTCATCATTGATGCCGCCGTCGACCGATATATCGTAATCGTACCCGTGTTCTAACTTAAGCTTTGCTAATCTCTCAATTTTTTCCAAACTGTTCTCGATAAAGGTTTGTCCACCAAACCCTGGTTCGACACTCATCACTAAGACTAAATCTAAATCGGCGAGATATGGTTCAACCGAGGCCACCTCGGTCTTTGGTTTTAAAGAGATTCCAGCTTTTGCTTGGGCCTGATGAATGGCATCGATTAATGCTTTAGGGTCACGGACGGTCTCAATATGAAAGGTGATGGCATCGCTCCCCGCAGCGATGAACTCTTGATAATACTTCTCCGGTTCAGCGATCATTAAATGCGTATCAAAAAACTGGTTTGTATGAGGCCGGATGGCGTTGACAACTAAAGGACCAATGGTAAGGTTAGGCACAAAATGGCCATCCATCACATCGATATGCAACCATTCTGCACTCTTTACTGTTTTAATGTCCTCACTGAGTCGACTAAAATCCGCCGACAATATAGAAGGGGCTATTTTCATTTCTATCACTCCTAATAGCGTTTTTTCTGTTGTTGGATTTCTTCATAAATTAGCACATAATTATCGTAACGTGACGGTAAGATTTGTTGTTTATCGACAGCCTCTTTCACAGCACACTTTGGCTCATTGATATGGTGACACCCTCTAAATCTACACGCTTCAGAGAGGATAACAAAATCGGGATAATGCGCCTGTAAAAGTTCGAGTTCTATCGATTGAAAATCGAGCTTAGAAAAGCCCGGTGTATCCGCCACTAGACCGCCATAAAGGGCTAAGAGTTCGGTATGCCGTGTGGTGTGACGCCCTCTTCCTAAAGCTTTTGATATTTCCCCTATTTTTAAAGATAAGGTTGTATCAAGTGCGTTGAGTAAACTCGATTTACCGGCTCCTGTTTGACCGGCAAAAACACTGATTTTATCACGTAAAACTTCCTTGATAGGTTCGATAGCTGTTTGATCGTGAACAGTGGTGTAAAAAACCTGATAGAAATCTTCATAGTAAGCTAACTTCTCTTTCAGTTTATGAAGTTCTTTAGAAGGCAATAAATCAATTTTAGAAACGATAATAATCGGTGTAATATCTTCCGCTTCAACTAACACTAAAAATCGGTCAAGAAGATTAAAACTAAATGCCGGTTCAGCCGCTGAATGGATGAGTATCGCTTGATCAACATTGGCGATGGGTGGACGCACTAAATCATTTCTTCTCGGCTTTAATTGTAAAATATGATCACGATTAAAAACAACACGGTCACCGACTTTAGGAGAAATCTCCTTGTGGCGAAAAACGCCGAGTGGTTTGAGTTGATAGTCGATCGTATCGTCACCTTTAATTGTGTATTGTCCTGCGATCAGTTTAGTTATAATACCTTCTTTCATAAACACCTCTAAATCTGCGTGATTTTTAATGCTTCTTGGAGTGACCGTTTGGCGACATTGTGTTTAGCGCGCATCGTTGCAAAGGCATACACGGTTATAAAGACAATCAGCGCGATGAGCACATGCCATAGTTGCATTCGAATCGGTAAGAAGAAACCAAATTCTTGAATCATCCATAAGCGTAACACATAAAAGGCCACTAAAGTGATGGGTATCGTAAGGATAAACAAGAAAACATTCAGTTTTTGGTAGCCACCAAGAACCATTTTCGAAATCTCTTTACTGTCATAACCAATAACTTTGAATAAAGAGATTTCATATGTTTGGTCTTCAACACTTAATACTGTTAATAAGTATATAATAATTAAAGCCATAATACCAGCTGATACCATGATAAATACCATCATTGTTTCAACAAGACGATTCAGAAAACTGATCTGTTCAATAATCTCATCCACATGAACAATGTTTCGATATAAATCGTCGTCGATACGTTCTGAGCTATAAAGTAAGTTAAATACCCCGTCAAAATCAAAAAGCAATTGACTTAACACCGCTCTATCATAAAACACGGTGTTTCCCGGATACAAGTCGGCAACGCCAAGAATGGTTAAATCAAGTCGCTCGTTAGCAACTCTTACTGTAACAGTATCCCCCACTTTAAGGCGACTTAAGTCCGCGAAACTTTTAGTGATTACAAGACCCTGAGTAAGTTTAGAATTCAACTCATTGCCGCGACGATCATATAACGTACGCGTTTGATTGTCTTCGTCAATCGCTGTCAAAACTGCATCAAACCCATCGATTACGACCGGAATTTCTAACACTTTATCAAAGTCTTTAGGGTCACAATCGAAGCGATCACAATAGACAACGCTTTGGATTGATGAAGACTCATAATAGGCAATCACAGATTGGTCAAATACGTTGACCATACCCATGCTTAAAAACATTAGAAATATGGCTGAGACGACGCCGATGATATAAATCAACACTTTACGGTATTGGCGTAATAGGAAAGCAACTTGAATCCGCGTTTTTATCTCAAATCGTTCGAATAAAGTCCGTAAACGGCGAAAGCGATTCGGCTTGACGATCGTAACTTTAGGTTGCATTAAGACAATCGCTTTTTGCTTAAGGATTTTACGCAACTGAATAATAGTCAGAAACAACACAGTGAGTAAAGGGGCTAAAATCGCTAAGGATACGTCGCCCAAAGTGATCCGTACCGCTTCTTCTGGTAAAAGGTAAAACATTAAGTATAAATCCCTTAACCAAGGACCCGTTAAATAACCTAAATAAACACCGATTGAAAGAAAGAAGACGGTAAACAATGATAGCACAACACAGTAAGGAATCATCATCTCTGAGGCGCGACCACCTAAGGCTTTAAATATCCCCATTGCACCGCGACTTTGATCTAATGATTTCACAATCATTACAATCACAATCATTATACCGATAAAAGCCACCAGTATACTCAATGCAAGACCTGTGCTTTGCCCGGCTTCAATTTCTGCGTAAATCGCTCCACTGCGAACATTGTTTTCCGTGAGCACCGCATAGGTAATAAACTCAAACGAGGCAACACGTGTTTCAAAATCATCAGGAATCGTTCCGTTAAATAATCCGGAGATATACCCATCCTGTGCCGAACTCAAGCTTGTAAACGCTTGATCAGTCATCAATCCTAATGTTTGATGAACTGTATCAAACAAATAAATCTGATCTAAAATCGGCAAATTATAATCGGGAAAAAGCACAAACCCTGTAATCGTAAAATGGCTTTGATCAATAGAGAGTGTGTCGCCAATTTCAAGTTGATTGTTTATGGCATAATTCTTACTAATCGCAATCTGATCATCGGTTGTAGGGGCAACCCCTTCTGTGATCAAACTAAGATTAATGGATTGGGTGTCTTTAAGAACACGAAGGCGGTGGTTTCCACCGTTTTGCTCAAAGCGTAAATCTTTAAAAAACCGATACTCAAACGTTAGATTGTCAAAGGCGCTTCTTAAGGTTTCTATCCGTGTATCAATAATCGTTTCATAACAGGCTTTATGGCGGTTCTCAATATCGACAAGCAAGGGGTTTGTAATGGAACGACAAGCACTGATTGAAAAAAACTCTTCTTCTGTAATAAAGGGATTCATGTACAAAGTAAACTCTTCTTGCTTCATCGTTTCAAAAAACGGCAATGCGCCTTCTTGAACACTTCGTGTTGAGACGTTAATCACAACATAACTAAAACTACTCACAACCATTAATAAGCCCAGTAAGACAAAGCGAACCCACTGTTGTTTAAAGGTGACAAATACATGTTTAAAAAACATCATTACCCCCAGTGAATCTCATTCGCATGACGTTTTTCTTGATTGAGATGATCGTCACTAATCTCTCCTGAGTTCATCTTGATCACACGATCAGCAATTTGACCGATACTGGCATTATGGGTTATCAAAATCACGGTTGTTTTTAACGTATTGTTCAAATCTTGCAACAACGCTAATATTTCTTTTGCGGTTTCTTCATCGAGGGCGCCGGTGGGTTCATCACAAAACAAGAGCTTAGGATTTTTAACGAGTGCTCTCGCAATCGCAACACGTTGTTGTTCGCCACCGGATAACTGATAAGGGTATTTATGCGCGTGATCTTTTAGACCGACACGTTCGATTAACCCGTCGGTATCGCCCCCCTCCTCAACTAAGCGGGCCCCTATTTCAACATTTTCTCTCACCGTCAACGTCTGTAAAAGATTGTATTGTTGAAAGATAAACCCAAGGTGTTTTCGGCGAAAACGTGTCAGTTCATTTTGTGGCATGGTTGTGACCGTAAAACCATCGATAGTAATACTACCGTCATTGACATTGTCTAGGCCTCCCATCACATTGAGCAACGTACTTTTTCCACTGCCGCTCGGGCCTAAGACTACTATAAACTGACCTTCTTCAATGCGTAAAGAGATGCCTTTTAAAGCATGTGTAGGAAGTTCTTTACTGCCATACGTTTTAACTACTTTTTCCAAAATAACTGCCATAGATAAGCCTCACTTTCATATGATGGGTTTGAATTTTTGGTCCATAAATGAATATAAGTATCCTTCAACAGGTTTATCGCTTAACGATTTTAGTATCGAAACATACCCTTTTATTTGCTCACTATATTCAACTTTGTCAATCGCTTTTAGTTTATAATCGATAATCACCCAACGATCGTCACATTCCAGCAATAAATCGATATACCCTTGAACATCTTGGTCTTCATCCAACACGGTGAAGGGAAACTCAGAGTAAGCGTTAATGATCGATAAAGATTGCATTAGCTGACTCTCAAAGAACGCCCGAACAATTTTCTCTGTAGCGGCATCTAAAGCCATCGTTCTCATTTGATTTTCAAGCGGTTGGTCAAATCGTATTAGCTCAAAAACCTCATGGAGGCGTTGACCATATTCGATGGCTTTAAACTGTTCTAAGGTCATCAGTTCCTTAATACCT
Source organism: Candidatus Izemoplasma sp. (assembly GCA_007117885.1). Classification (GTDB taxonomy): domain Bacteria; phylum Bacillota_I; class Bacilli_A; order Izemoplasmatales; family Izemoplasmataceae; genus CSBR16-104. Next base: position 11,633 of record SKFS01000153.1, on the reverse strand, counting down.
GAACTAAAGGAATGGCTTTGTCTAACGACAGTTTGATAGTCACTTTTATGATAACTTTTTCGAGGAATTTTAGGATCATCGGGTTCGTGAACATAAGCAACGTACTTAAACTGATCACTCAAATTATAATCGGCTAGATGTATCGTTGTTTGCGCATCCTTTAAGAAGGGTAAAACTGCATAGATCATCGCATGATAGCTATTGAAATGATAAATGCGATCATAGTCAATGACTTTATGCTGTGCGTTATATCGAAAACGATGTTTAGAAGTATTGATAAGTGGTATAACACACGCTTCTTTAGCCCGTGTTAAGGCAACATACAACACTCTAATTCTTTCTGAAATATCGTTTTTACGTTCTTGTTGTTTATACATATCATAAATAAATGATTTTTGTAATCCTTCATCATCGTGACTTAAAATAAAGCCTAAATCACGGTCAAAAGCATAACTTTTTTGGTTACCACGATTAAATCCGCGATGGAGATTCGGTAAGAACACAATCGGAAACTCTAACCCTTTTGATTTATGAATTGTCATTAACTGAACGTGATTCCCCATTGTCTTTGAACTCGCATCAAAGGAAACCTCTAACTCATCAAAGCGAATGCGATCGAAATAACGTACGATATCACCGAGCAACTTATGCTCTTGAGAAAACCGATTGATCGTTTTAACGACGTGATCTAACCGCGATTTAGCCATCTGAGTGTCCGGTACCTTAGTCAGTGCTTCATAGTATTGAAAGTCATTCACAACGTCACGAAACACCCGATCGATAGGCTCATACTTTGTCCGTGTTGCATAGCTTTTAAAACGCGTGAAAAAGTCGACAAAGTCAACGGTAACTGTGCTCTCAAAAGTTTCTAAACTTTTCGGCATCCGATAGCTTTGTTTCACAATAGCCTCATCGGTAAAACTAAAAGCATAACTCCTTGCAACACTCATAAACACATGTTTCCCATGGCGCTCATAGTAATCACGATCTTGCAGCGCATAAAGCCACCGGAGCGTGTTGCGATAAAGATCAACATCGTAATACTCCATGAGTGATTCATCACGATGAATCGCTAAAGGTACGCCGCAGTACTCAAAGATTTTGCGAATCTCATCAAAGCGTTTAGAGACAGAAATTAAAATAGCATAGTCGTTATACTGTGACGGTCGCAATCGTTTGGTCTTAGCATCATAGACACGTCGTTGACCCACTTCATTTTTAATCGTTTTTGCAAGATAAAATATCTCCATAAGGGATTCATCAAGTTGATTGCTTGTTAAATACTGTTGAACCTCTGGTTCCTCAGTGTCATAGAGTGCGATGGTTAATCCTTGCGGATAATTGGGTTCGACAGCATCGTCATAAGCATGATTCCCGTATTTAAGCTCTTGATCGTTGGTGTAATCAACACCACCAATCGGTTCATCCATAATACGACGAAATAGTTGATTAATCCCTTGGAGTATTTTCGCCCTTGAACGGAAGTTTAAGTTTAAGGCAATCACACTTCCAGACCCTGCTTGATAACGATGGTATCTTTCCATAAAGAGCTGTGGCTCTGCATGTCTAAAGCGATAAATCGATTGTTTAATATCGCCAACACTATAAATACGTTTTGCACCTAAACGATTGATAAAGGATTCTTGGGGACGATTCGTATCCTGATACTCATCCACCATGATTTCCTCGAGTTGAGACCGCAGTGTTTCTTGAACTTTAGGTTCTTCTTTTACAAGCATCAAAGCTAATCGCGCAATCATCGAAAAATCCATTTTTTCATGGCTAAATGTCCAATCTTGATAACGTTGATCAAGGGTTTCAATCATCTCAATAAGCAGCGGATAATCTTTTCTAGAAGCAAAGAAATCACTTTGATGTTGGGAAATGGTTTTGGCTAAATAACTATCTTTTAACTCGCCATACAACTTTTTGATTTCGTCTTTATAATGATTAAGTAATGCCAGTTCCTCTAAGTTTTCTTTCTTTCTCAAAGCGTGCGATGCACGGTTTAAGGTCGGCAAGCGATCTATCGCTTGAACGGCCTCATAACACGCCTCATAGTTTCCTGCGTTAAACAGAGTAGAAAACATTTTTAGATGCGCGTCTATATAGGCAATACTCTCTTCCTCACTCACTTCTTCCAGCGCGTTTTGACAGGTTGTTTGAAGCGCTTCAATCACTTCAAAAATCATCGTTTGATAACGGCTGAAAAAGGTGTCAAATAAGGTCTCTAAATCGTCGTTTTTATACCGTTCGAGCAGTTCTAAGAAATCATCGTGCATGGTTAATGACTGGTAAAAATCATAAAGCATCGTCTTTAACAACTGATCATCCTTAATCTCATATCGTGTGACGAAGTTTAAAAACCGCTTGTCTTTTGCCTTATAGTACTCCAAAAAAAGCGTATCAATCAGTTCATTTTTCACCATCGCAAGTTCCGCCTTATCGCCAACTTGAACTTGGTTTGAAAGATTTTTTAAGTACCCAAACTTTCGGACAATGGTCAATGCATAGCTATCAAACGTTTGAATTGCAGCCGTATCAATCATCGTTAAAGCTTGATGCATAAGCGGATGGTCGGCTTCAGCCACTAACCGCTTACGAATTCGTTGCTTCATCTCTTTAGCGGCGGCGTTAGTAAAGGTTAATATCACAAGTGCATCCAAGGGAACGCCTCGTTTAAGATGGGCAATCACACGTTCACTTAAAACGGCCGTTTTTCCACTCCCTGCGCCCGCACTTACTAAAACGGATGTTTCGGTATGTTGAATCGCTTTTTTTTGCGCATCAGTAAACTTTAGACTCATTCAGACTCACCTCGCTTCAAACTATCCATCAAATCATCGAGGTTCTCAGGTACACGTATATCACGATAGTCTTCATAACGTTTATAGCAAATATCTTGATATTGACAATACAGGCAACTCAAGTCTTTAGCGTTTTGGTTGCGCTTGGGGTTAATCGCAAAATCCCCTTGCAGAATCGCTTCAATCGCCTTGACGATTTTCTCCTCTACATGTTCAGTTAGCGGTGTGATCAAGGCTTCAGGATAGGTTTTAACATTCGCATTGAAGCGATCGTCTTTATTAAAACGCATCCCTGAGATCATACTCTTTTGACTCGCTAGAGGATCGATGTAATGGACTTCTTGTTCATTATCAATCGTATAACCAACCCAAGCCAATGAATCGTTTATTTGTTCAGCTTTGGTTTTTCCCTCTTGATACTTCGGTGGTTTTGGGTAGATGAGTTGTTCATAAAAGCCGTTTACTTTATACGGTTTATCGGCAAAATAAATCTTTAGTAATACTAAGTAAAAGACCAACTGTGAATCAAACCCATAATAACTGTGGTGGAGTTTTAATGTTGGCTTACCCGTCTTATAGTCAAACAGTAAAACATGACTCAAGCCTGCTTCGTCGCGAACGAGTAGTTTGTCAATAACACCCGAAAACCGAACTGATTTGCCTTGAAATAAGTACTTCTTTTCTATGGAAACTTCCCGCTCTAAAACCGTATAATCACTACGGTTTTCTTGACGTTTAATCTCCTCAAAAACGATCTTTAAGGTTTCAAAACTATAGCGCAAAAAGAACATTTCTCGTTCACTATAACTTCGTTTTCCACGCTTCAACAAATCGTTAAGCGTGGTTTCTAAAAGTGTATCACTCAACGTGTCGTAGTGGGCGTGTTTCTCAATGACTTCGTGAAAGAATGAACCGATGTCGATCGCTAAGGTATCGGTAGGGTCGTCGAGCTTTAAAATATGTTCCAATAAATAACGAAACTGGCACTTATAAAAGGTCGTTAGTTTGCTGTAGGAAATCGATAACTGCTTAGGCATTATTTCTTTAAGTGTCTTTGCTGAGACCCCAGTAAAGGCTGGGTTGTGCGGTGTTAACTGTTCTTTAAACCAATGATAATACCGTTTTAAAGAAGGCACTTCTTCCTGTGTTTCTTTTTGATAATCATAGAGTTCCTTAGCAACCATTAAATCATAGCGAGCGGAAAAACACTGGCTTTCCATATCGTACGTTGGAAACGATTGATAGCCTTTTTTGAGTTCTAAATCATCGAGAAGATTGGCGCGATAAAAAACTTCTTTAGCGCCTTTTAGTGCATAGCTATAACATACTTGGGGAAGGCGGCTAAGTGTCGTAATCCAACGCAACTTACGATCGGTGTTTAATTGTTGCACAGAACGCATGCTAAGTTCTTTTCGTTCAGCGTCACTGAGTGTATCAAACGGTTCAATCGGCTTAGGAAATATCCCTTCACTCGCCCCAAGAACATGGAGAACTTCAAGCGATGAAAAGGGTAAGTCTTCATACTGTCCGATGAAGATCGCACCGTCAACACGATGCGGTTTAATCGCGGTTTTCTCACAAATATATTGAAACAGTTCAATGAAACGTTCAGGTTGATGATAATAGGTAACTAGACCATTGATTATTTGGACGATTTTTGTTGTCAGCCGGCGAACGATAGGTTCACTCTCTTCTTTAAGATTTTGCAGCGCTGACTCAATACGTTTCTCAATCGGTTCAAGCGACTTCTTTAATTCATTGAGGAAACGTTGCACAGGAGGATAAGCGAGTAAGGGTTCGCCTTTTAGCCACTGAAATGGCAGCTCAAACTGATGAAAAATCCGTTCGATGATCGGACGATAATCGTCATGACTGACTAAAACAGCTTGATGAGTTAAGCACTCCGTATGACGAAGACGCATTGCACAATGAATCACTTCATCCTCAATCGTTTCAAACGTCGCTAAATACGCTTTAGTGTTGCGAGGATGAACTGACACGGTTTCTACTTTTGCATACCCGCTAACAATTTTAAGGGCATGACTGTTCAAGTCATTTTCTTCAAGGGTTGATACAACGGTTTTACCCTTGAAAAGTTGTTCCAAATAGGGATAGAAGATAAGTTTTTTCTCAGCCACTAAACGTAATTTAACCATTTTAAGCTGATTGAGCCAGGAGCTCTCATATACATGATTTACATCAATGAGATAAAGATGTTTTATGATTGTTTCAACGATCTTAGGTTGAAGATTTAACCACTCAGCCATCGTAAATAAGGTCGCTTCACGATAAGCGAAAAAGACCTTCTCATAAAGGTCTTTTTGTGTAAAAAACTGCATCGCTTTAAAAACCTTCGCCTGCGAAAGTTGTCGGAGTAACTGTTGTTTTGTTGCTTGATCGGTAAAAACTACTAAGGGTTTTTCCGATTGCATAACTATTTCATAAACGTTCATGCTTCCCCCCTACTGTGTCGTTTTAGCACGGAGTTGACCACATGCTGCATCGATATCAGAACCCATTTCTTTCCGTAAAGTTGCCTGGATGCCTCGTTTCAATAGCCGTTGATAAAATGCAAATGCTTGCTTTTCATCACTCGGTTGATAGGAAAATTCCTTAACAGCATTGTAACGGATTAAGTTCACGTAACAGTTAATCCCTCTAAGCAAATCACTCAGCTCATCGGCATCGGCAATCGCGTCATTAACATCGCGAAGTAGGATGTACTCAAACGTGACTCTACGATGGGTTTTATCAATGTAATTTTGAACACTTTTTATTAGTTCTTTCACTGGATAGACATCGTTTATTTTCATGAGTTTAGAACGCAATGTATCGTTTGCAGCATGGAGACTAATCGCTAAGTTTACCTGTTTTGGTTCACGGCTAAAGGCTTCGATTTTAGGGATGATCCCACTCGTAGAAACAGTAATGTGTCTCGCGCCGATTTCAATCCCGTAAGGACTATTGACAATGTCGATAAAATCGATGACGTTTTGGTAGTTGTCAAACGGTTCACCTGTGCCCATGATAACAACATGAGAAATCCGTTGATTCGTGTCTTCTTGAACACCGATAAACTGCATCACCATTTCAGCAACGGTTAAGTTTCGGATTTTTTTTCGTAAGCCGGACGCACAGAAAGAACAGCCAATATTGCAGCCAACTTGGGTCGTTATACACAAGCTATTGCCATAATCGTGAGCCATTAAAACCGTCTCAATTAAGTGGTTATCTTCAAGCGCAAACAAATACTTTCTTGTTTGATCTTTGGAAACTTGTTTCGTGAAAACTGTCAGGTTGCCAAAGCGAAAGTTTTCGGCTAAAAAAACACGCAGTGGCTTCGCGATGTTTGTCATCTTACCAAAATCTCTAACATTCTTTTTATAAATCCAATCAAAAATCTGTTTAGCACTATACGCTTTATAGCCAGATTTATGAATGGTTTCTTCAAGCGAACCTAAGGTTTCATTGTAAATATTTCTCATCGTATCACCTGCAAGTATTATACCATATGCACCGACCAATAGCGGCGGTTCTTTTTATGATTTCCGCGAAAAAAAACTCCTACAAAACCGTAGGAGTTGGATAGTTTATGTGTTTAATACCTCTAAAGCATCTTTATACGAATAGCCAAATGCTTCAGCCACTGCCTCATAGACAACATGGCCATCTAAAACGTTGAGCCCTAAACGCAATGGAAGAGAATCTAAACAGGCTTGTTTATAGCCTTTATTCGCAATGTCTAAAGCATACGGTATCGTCGCATTAGTTAAAGCGTACGTTGAAGTTCTCGGTGTAGCACCAGGCATGTTCGCGACACTGTAATGAATCACACCGTGTTTTTCATACACTGGGTTATCGTGGGTGGTTATTCTATCAATCGTTTCAACTGAACCGCCTTGATCAATAGAAATGTCAACGATCACACTGCCTTCAGGCATGTTTTTAACCATTTCTTCTGTGACAATTTTACGTGCTTTCGCACCAGGAATTAAAATGGTACTAATACAAGCATCCGCCGTTTTTAAGCTTTCTGCGATATTCAATGGATTCGATTTTAAAATCGTGACTTCTTTATCAAAAATATCTTCTAAATAACGCATGCGATCTTCACTGAGTTCAATCATAGTAACCCGTGCACCCAAACCAATCGCCATACGCGTTGCACTAATGCCTGCTACACCGCCGCCAATGACGACAACGTGACCCCGTGCAACACCCGGTACACCCGAAAGTAAGACCCCACGACCTCCACGATGTTTTTCGAGTTGTGTTGCCGCAACAATCGTACCACGACGGCCTGCGACTTCACTCATCGGACGTAAGAGCGGTAATGAATTACCAATTTGTACAGTTTCATAAGCAATCGCTTTACACTTCGACTTAACGAGCGCTTCAGTTAAAGCTTCTTCTGCAGCTAAGTGCAAGTAAGTGAATATGATTAAGTCTTCTCTAAAAAAGCCATACTCACTTGGAAGCGGCTCCTTAACTTTAATCACCATTTCTTGTGACCAAGCTTCTGCAGCGGTTTTTACCATGCTAGCTCCTGCAGCAACAAACTCAGCATCTTGAATTCCTGAGCCTAATCCCGCAGTTGCTTCAACAAATACTTGATGCCCATTTGCGACGAGTAAACTCACACCAGCCGGTGTGATTCCGACACGGTTTTCATTGTTTTTTATTTCCTTAGGTACTCCAATTTTCATAACTGCCTCCTAAATTTGGTTAATAAGCACGACTATATTTTAACAAACTAAAACTTGTATGACAACCTAATTTTAAAAAAGAATGTAAGGGTTTTTATAAAACAAAAAAGACCTTAATTTTCAAGGTCTTCTAAGCGGGGAATTGCAGCGACGATAAAGAGCGAGAAAAAGCCGATGGCAATCTGGGTTAAATTACCAGGAACACTCATTATTGCAGCCCATCCTGTCCCTAAAAATACCGCTTCAAAAACAAAGTAGCCACTGACAATGACCACACCTCCTGCAAGGATTGCAAAGACGTTGCGGACACGGCTTTGACCTTGACCACGAGGACTCATCGCGACAAGACCCACTAAATAGCCTGCGACTAAACGAATGACTAATGTTCCTGGCGCCCAAACATACCACTCACTCAAAACATCAAAAAGTGCCATGCCGATACCACCCGAAACTGCCCCGTAACGACGCCCAAACTTTATGGCGATCGTAAAACTAACGAGGGTGCCTAAATGGATTAATCCCCCTGTCCCAATAGGGATGTAAATGCGAATATAAGTACTTACGGTCACCATCGCGATAAAGGCAGCCGTTAATACGATTCTTTTTGTTTTCATCTAATCACTCTTTCTTTTTGACTCTAGGTTTATTATAATAAATATGTGTTCACATTGAAAGGTACAGTTTTAACTATTCTAAAGGGGGTCAGATTATGGATAAGCCTTTATATTTACAACTTTATACGTATTATAAAAACGCCATCATGCAAAATCAGATGAAAGCCTACACTAAAATGCCTTCAATCCGAGAGCTCGCACAGAAACATAACTTAAGTAAAACAACCATAGAAAAAGCCTACAATCAGCTACTAATAGAAGGGTTCATTCAAAGTCAACCAAAAAGTGGTCATTACGTCCTCCCAATCCAACATCAATCGTTTAATCGAACCGCCACAGTAAAACCAAAAATACACGAACCTTCTTACCAAAACATTGCTCAACCAAAGCAAACTTTTCATCTTGACGCATTCAAAAGGGCGATCAATCATGTTATCCATAATCAAACAGAGGCTCTTTATCATCCGCCAAAAACCTCGGGTGAACCCCTTCTTAAAGACGCAATCATCACCCATTTACGTCACGAACGTGGTGTCAAAGCAAACAGCGATCAAGTGCTCATTGATTCAGGGATGCAAACCCATCTTAAAACGCTAGGGAACATGACTAATAAACGTCGTTTAGGTTATCTCATTCCCCTTTTCCATCAGGCAAAAAAAGTGTTTGAACTGCTTAACTTTCAGCTCATCCCTTTTACTTCGCTTGATAAAATGCTCAATGCCACCCTTGATTTCATCTATATATCGCCGTCTAACCTCTATCCTTCTGGTGAGGTTATCGGCTTTAATGAACGGGTAAAGTTGATTGATTATGCAAAAAAGGCAGACGCCTACATTATTGAGGATGACTACAATTACATTTATCGCCACAACGCCTATCAAATTCCTTCGATTCAAAGTTTATCCAACGGTGAACACGTCATTTACATCGGCTCATTTACCCGGCAACTATTGCCCTCGTTACGTTTAAGTTATATGGTTTTACCGCCATCTCTCATGATACGCTATCAAAAGCGTGAACCGTTAAGCCAAAACGTGTCAACACTCGATCAACTCGTCATCGCACACTTTATACAATCGGGTGCCTATCAAAAACATTTACGTAAGCTCTCGAGTTTTTCAAAAAAGCAAAATGAGTTGATGCGCAAGACATTACTGAAATGTACCCATCCTGCCGTGACCTACTCTGGGTTAGAAAGCAACCTTCATGTTTTATTTACGCTTGAAGATCAAAACATTAAAAGCCAATTAATTCAGCTTTTTAATGAGGCAAACTGGTTTTATCGATTTATTGAAGAATGGCCCAATACACTGCTTCTACCTTATCACGGATTTTTAGACGACGATTTCTTACGTCTTCAAAAATGGTTCATAAAAATAGAGTCTCATTCTTAACTGAATGAGACTCTCATCTTAACGTAACGTCGCTTGATGATAATCGTTTAAAGCTTTAACAATCCGTTCAATTAAATAATCGATATCTTTGGTCTCGAGCGTTTTTTGCGGATCTTCAAACTGAAGTCTAAACGCCAATGATTTTTTATCTTTAGCCACATGTTCACCACGATAATAATCAAAAATCGAGACGGCTTTCAAACGAGAATCACTGTGTGCTTTAATTGTATCGACAAGATGTTGGGCTAAAGTGTCCTTATCACAAACAATCGCAATATCACGGTAAACACTTGGGTATTTCCCTAATAACTGATACCGTTGTGTCGGTTCCGCCACTTTAAATAGCGTTTCTAAATCAACATCAAGAACATAAACATCGCTAATATCCAGCCGTTTCGCCTCTTCAGGGTGGAGTTTTCCTAAATGGCCTATGACGACATCATGATGTTTGATTAATGCTGTTTGGTGAGGATGATAGTGGTCTAACACCACCTTTTCATAAGTGATGTTTGTCATATTAAAACGTCCGAGTAATGCTTCAAAAATACCTTTTAACGTGAAGAAATTTGTCTCGGGTGAAGGTTGCCATGCATAATCGCGATAAGTGCCTTTTATGGCGATCGCTAACACGTCTTTTTCGGCATCGATTTGATACTGTTTCCCGATTTCAAAAATATAGACATCGTCGAGTTTACGGGCCACATTATACCGAACGACGTCAAGCAATCCATTAATCGGTGTTAAGGCTAACGTCTCACGTAATTCTGTCATAGGATGCATAACATTGACGGCATCGATATGGTTCGTTCGCGTATACTTATCAACGGTTTTACGCTCAACGAGTGCGTAGGTGATCACTTCTTCTAACCCCAACCCTGTCAACGTTTGGCGAACTAGCCGTTTAAAGCGTTGGTAATCGGATAGCCCTCCAACCGAAACGGTTGTTGGTAGCGTCGATGGCAATGTATCATACCCTTGAATTCGACCGATTTCTTCAATCAAGTCTTGATACGTACGAACATCAAATCGTCGGCTCGGTACATCAACTACGAGTTGTTCCTCGTGTTGTGTAACATTAAATCCTAAGCGGTTTAAGACATCCTCAACGTCATTAAGACGATAATGACTACCTAAAACGCGATTGATTTTAGTTAAAGAGAGCTCGATGCGATGGGCCTCATGATCAGTGTGATCAAAATACTCAATGCCTTGTCGAACCGTTGCATCAGCGTATTTTATAAAGAGCTCACTGGCCATTTCTAACGCTTTCTTAGTCCGGACAGGATCAACCCCCCGTTCAAAGCGCATCGATGACTCACTGCGCAAATCTAAGCGGTGTGAAGTTTGCCGTATTTTCTCACTTTTAAAGACAGCTGCCTCTAATAGTATCGAACGTGTTTGTGGGGTAACTTCTGTTTGAGCCCCACCCATCACGCCTCCTAGGGCTACAGGAATCTGTCCATTTGTTATAACGATATCGCTTTCTTCAAGCAACCGGGTTTTATCATCAAGCGTCACAAACGTTTCATTTTTCTTGGCATTTCGAACGACGATTTCTTCACTATCGAGTAAATCGTAATCAAAAGCGTGGAGAGGTTGACCAAGTTCTAACATTACATAGTTTGTAATATCGACAACATTATTAATCGGTCGAATCCCTGAAGCGATAAGACGCGCTTTCATCCAAGAAGGACTCGGCTTGATGGTAAGATTATCGATCACACGACCGTAATAACTTAAACAATCGGCTGTTTCTGTCGTAATAGATAGTGGATTACGTCGAGTGCTTTCGTTAACCGACACCGTTTTTTCTTCGAGCTTAATGCCAAGCATTGCGCCAAGATCATACGCCACACCAAGCACGCTTAATAAATCGCCACGATTCGGCGTTAAGTCTAAGTTCAGTACATAATCGTTTAAGCCTAAGGCTTTTAATGCGTCATCACCGGCTTCAACTGGATCCACGATAACATGGATGCCCTCCTCATAATGGTACTTATGTTCGATACCTAGTTCTAACAAACTGCAAATCATGCCACTTGATTCAACACCACGAATGGAGGTTTTCTTAATTTTTAAGCCCCCCGGTAATTCTGCGTCAGGGAGCGCAAC
>SKFS01000015.1 GCA_007117885.1 Candidatus Izemoplasma sp. | reverse complement strand
CGAAGTGTAGGAAATACATGACACACTCCACAACGTTTGTAATTTCATTATAGGAGATTTAACATTATTAGAAAAGGAAAGGAGATGTATAGTAAAATCAACTGATTTTATTATACAAGGAACCCATGAACATTGAAATATGTCAACGATTTGAAAAAGCCACTGAACTTTTGAATCAACGCTGGATTGGACTGATTGTTCATCAGTTATTATCTGGTCATACACGGTTTAATCATCTTCAAAAAAGTCTCAAAATTAGTGGGAAAGTGCTATCGCAAAGATTGAAGTTGCTTGAAGATGAAGCAATCTTAACCCGCCAAATCTATGCAGAAGTACCGGTTCGTGTGGAGTACCGGCTTACCGCTAAAGGCAAGGCTTTAAAACCTGTGATCGCAGCGATTCAGTCCTGGGCAGATACCTGGCAATAAAAAAATAGCCTTTAAAGACTAAAGGCTATTTGTGAGGTTATTCTTGCGGGACAGCTTGGTAACCTAAACGAGCAACCGTTTCAGTAATCGATTGATTGTCGATTTTGCTTTCGTCATAGGTCACAAAAATACGGCTGTCGGATAACTGGACTTCGACATCAGCGACACCTTTGCTACGCTTAAGAAGCTTTTGGATACCCATCGAACATCCGACACAACGCATTCCTAGTACATGAAATTCAACTTTTTTCATAAGGGGACCTCCTCATTAGACTTATCTTTATTGAACCTTATTTACTCTAAAAAGGCAAACAATATGTTTCACTCATCAAATAGTTCATCGAGAATTGATTTCAAAAGTGTCGGCCGGTCAGTAAGGATACCATCGACACCCAAATCAATTAAGAAACGCATATCCTCTTCGTTATTGATCGTCCAATAATGTACGGCAATATTATGTCTCTGAGCTGTACGGACAAAATACCGCGTGGCTAAGTTGAAGTTTCCTTGACGCATCGGTATATGAAAAGTAATCACAGGATCACGATAAAAGAAACTCAAACTTGGGACATGTAAGATATAAAATAGTGTAAGACTACGGTTTTGTGGGGAGTAGTTTAAGAAAGGATAATCCGTTTCTTTTAACGTACGAAAAGCATCATAGATGTCTTCATGGAAAGAAGCTAAAGTGATGCGCTCAAACGTGTTGTAATGCTCATCGAGGCGTTCCATTAAAGCAATCACTTCATCGAGCAATTCTAAACCGAGTTCGCCGTACTGCTTTAACTCAACGACAAAGTAGTTGTTTGGGAAGGCGATGATCATTTCTTCAAGCGTAGTCGCGAGAAACTTTTCTGGGTGCCGTGCGACAACCCCAGGAGGGTAGCTTACGTCGAGTGGTGTGACGGTTTCACCGAAGTAGTTCGTGTAACGGATGAACTCACCAGTCACATTAAAGCCATTCGGACGATCGATAGGATTTTCGTAGCCAAAATCAATTTCCTGTTCGATTAAATCTTGATAACGTGTTTCACTAACGGTGGCATTTAGCAAACTAGTTTTCCGATCGAACGTACGATCGTGTGTTAAGACCACAACTCGATCTTTAGTCAACGCTACATCCATCTCCATTATCACGTTTGCATCGATCGAGTAAGCGTTATAAAAAGCTTCAAGAGTATTGTCAGGAAACTCCATATTCCCCCCTGCATGAGCGACGATATGCGGTCTCCCATTTGGATCAGCTCTCAAGGGGTTATCTCCTTGGTGACTTTGCGGTCTCGGGGCCATCGCTAAGAGACTCCAAAGGACAACAAACACCATAAATAATGCCATAAAAGAATTGAATCGTATTTTCATCATTTGATCCCTCCAATATACTGATTATTATACATAAACTTTGTAAAATCTATGGCAATAACCATCTTTTTTCGTAATTTGCCTGATAATTTGTGTAAGATGAGGGTGATTTTTAAGATAAAAACCGTAGTTAAGGTCTACAATAGAAGCTTAAACAGAGAATTATCAAAATTCTAATATTTTGCTATAATAGAACTACTTAAGGAGGAACCCATATGAAAAAAATGATATTAATGATTGTATTTATTTTCTTGTTATCAGCATGTGAAACACCGAGTGTTACGGTTGAGTCTATCTCAATGAACCAAGAACAACGCTGGGAAGTTTTATATAGCGATGGCAGTAAAGACATTTTAGATAGTGAAAGTGGTATCGTTAAAAGTGTTTATCTTGACGATGACGATTACCTTGTTGTCGAGTATCAAGATGGTCATACGATGACACTAAATCAGCAGTGGTCCTATCATTTAGTGAGTTTTAAAACTGCTGCCAATGAACTTTATAAGGTTCAGTTTGTTTTTGATGGTGACGACGCTGAAGCGGTGACACCACCGACTAAAACAGGACACACTTTTATTGAGTGGGATCAAACATTGACAAACATTCGCAGTTCCATTGAAGTTTTAGCTATCTTTGAGGCGAACGAATATACCATCACAATACATAATCAAGTGGAAGAACGCTATACGGTGACCGCGAAACATGGTGAACGACTTTCCTTATCCTCAGTTGATAATCCAGGGTATATTTTGGAAGGAATCTATCTCGACGAAAACTTCAATAATCGATTTAATCAAGAAGAGCCAATTACTCGAGGATTGAGTCTTTATTACCGTTGGATTCCTTTGAATATGCAGTACACACAAGAACTTTTCGAGGAAGTTATGGACTTATTTATCAATCGTCATTATAAAAATATCACTCAAGAAGCGTTCTATCGTGCAGCTTTGTTTGGACTCATTAATGCACTAGAAGACCCATACACAAGCTATATGACCCCTGAAGAACTCGAACGCCATAGCCAACGTTTAGGTGAAGATTTTGTTGGTGTGGGGATCACGGTTGAAAATCTTAACGATAATGTAATTATCCGCAAAGTATGGAGTAATTCACCGGCTGAATCAGCGGGCTTGCGCCCGGGTGATCGAATAACCCATATCGATGGTGTTAACGTCGAAAACTATACATACTTAGACACGATCGGCGTTTTGCTTGGCGAAGAAGGATCGGTTGTTGAAATTGGTGTTGTACGCGTCGGTGTCATGGAAACCTTGTTCTTTACAATGACCCGGACACGCATTCCGAATCCGTCGGTCGAGTACGAGATTTATGAAGTCGACAATCAGACGATAGGTTACTTGAAAATAAACAGTTTTGGTGGACAGACATATAGTTTAATGGTGTCTGCGCTCGCCGATTTAGAAAACACTCATAACATTGAAGGTTTAATGATTGATTTGCGCGATAATGGTGGCGGCTATTTAAACGCAGTCTTAAATATGTTAGATGTATTTTTAGTTGAAGGGGATTTACCGATGTTTAGTGTTCGACAAATGTCGGGGGGAAGAAGTTACTCTTTTGATTATAACGCTACAGGAACAACGCTAAAACCGTATGATATCGTTGTGATTATTAACGGTCAAAGTGCGAGTGCTTCAGAAGTGTTTGCCGCCGGTATGCAAGAAAAAGGTGGCTACACTATTATTGGTGAACAGTCATTTGGTAAAGGCAGTATGCAAACCTCAGCACAGTTATCCAATGGCAGTACGATTAATGTCTCGATTGGACAGTGGTTTACGCCTACAGGATTATGGGTTCACCGTGGCGAAGGCGATCTCGATGGTGTCGTACCGGATATTATTGTTGAACAAAACCCTAATTTTAGAGCCTACACGATGTTTTTATCAGAAGGCCATACTTTTGCTTACGATATGGTTTCCGCACAAGTTGCGAACCTCCAAACGATATTAACCATGTACGGCTATCAAATCCGTACCGATGGCTACTTCGATGAAGCGACAGAAGATGCCGTGATAGACTTGCAAACAGCGTTAGAGATGGAACCAAATGGAATTGTTGATGAGATTTTAGTGAGTTACTTAAACAGTTTCTTAATCGATTACATAACTAATCCTGAAAATGATCATCAACTGCGTGAAGCATTAGAATACTTTAAAATGAGTGAGTAATAATTTAAGGAGGTTTTATCATGGAACGCGTTGCCTTTATTACGGGCGCTTCAAGAGGTCTTGGAAAAGCGATGGCTTATGCCTTTGCCAAGAAAGACTACGCGATTGCCGTCCACTACAACACCGCTAAGGATGATGCTGAAAAGGTGGTTAATGATATTATAAATCTCGGCGGAAAAGCTTTAGCTGTCAGTGCTTCGTTAAGCAATTTTGCAAGCATTTCTAGCGCAGTGAACACGGTGCATCAACACTTTGGTCAAATTGATGTCTTAATTAATAATGCTGGGATTAAAGACGATGCGCCCATCAATGAACTGACACTAAAGACGTTTCAAGAGGTTTTTGATGTCAATGTGACCGGTGCCTGGTGCTTTATGAAAGAAGTGAGTCGAATTATGATGAAACAGCATCGCGGTAGAATCATTAATATTTCAAGTGGTGTCGGCACCTACGGACGACAAAACCAGACCAATTATGCGGGCTCAAAAGGCGCTTTAAATGCGATCACTAAATCATTATCAAAAGAGCTCGGACCCTTTAACATAACTGTCAATGCGATTGCCCCTGGGTTAATCGAAACGGATATGACCGCAGACGTTAATTCAGTCCATAAAGAGAAGTATCGTCAAGAAATCCCTTTGCAAAGACTGGGTTTACCGGAAGACATCGCGAATGCGGCATTATTTTTAGCGAGCGATAAAGCGAGCTTCATCAGTGGTCAAATCCTTCATGTAAACGGAGGTTTGCGTTAAGTTATGTAAAGAGTTTCATTTAGTTTTTGACTGACTTTACATTTATTGAAAAGTATGATATACTGTTAAAGACTCTATCCAATGTGGTAGAGTTTTTATTGTTTGATTTAATCAGTTTTAGGAGGAAAATATGGCAGAGTTAGAA
This sequence comes from Candidatus Izemoplasma sp., assembly GCA_007117885.1. Taxonomy (GTDB): domain Bacteria; phylum Bacillota_I; class Bacilli_A; order Izemoplasmatales; family Izemoplasmataceae; genus CSBR16-104. Next base: position 3,499 of record SKFS01000015.1, on the reverse strand, counting down.
GTAAAGAACCTATATAAAATCTTTGGTCCCTCACCGAAAAACGCCTATAAGTTATCTAAAGAAGGCGTTGGAAAAGATGAGATACTAAAAAAGACAGGAAACACGATTGGTGTAAACAATGTAAGTTTTACCGTGAATGAAGGAGAGACATTTGTAGTAATGGGTCTTTCTGGAAGTGGGAAATCGACATTAATACGGTGTTTAAACCGTCTTCAAGATCCTACCTATGGTGAAGTGCACGTCAATGGAAAAAACATTGTCAGCTTAAACAAGGAAGAATTAAGAGACTTGCGAAGAAATAAAATGAGCATGGTTTTTCAAAACTTTGGCTTGTTTCCCCATAGGACAGTTAGACAAAACGTGGATTACGGTTTGGAAATACAAGGAATCGCACTTGAAGAAAGAAAGAAACGTGCCTATGAAGCTTTAGAACTTGTCGGCCTAAAAGGCTATGAAGAAATGAAACCGAATGAACTCAGCGGGGGAATGCAACAAAGAGTTGGCCTAGCAAGAGCTCTTGTGCTCGATCCAGATATTTTATTGATGGATGAAGCATTTAGTGCACTCGATCCGCTTATCAAGCGCAATATGCAAGATGAGTTGATTGAACTACAAGAGAAAGTAAGAAAAACCATCGTCTTTATTACGCATGATTTAGATGAAGCGTTAAAGCTTGGCGATCGTATCGCTGTAATGTATGAAGGGACAATAGTGCAAATAGGAACCCCTGAAGAGATATTAACCGAACCCGCCAATGATTATGTCCGTGATTTTGTTGAAAACGTCGATCGTACAAAGGTTTTGACCGCCGAAACAATTATGAAGAAACCCATTGCAGTGGTCGATTCAAAAGAAGGTCCGAGTGCGGCATTAAGACGCATGAAGAAGGAAGAAATATCGAGTATATTTGTCTTAGACAAAGACAGAAAGATAAAAGGCATTATTGATATCAAAGATGCAAAGCGATTATCAGATAAGAAAGAAAAATCGTTTGAAAAAATACTAAAACAAGATTTTGACACGGCAAAACTAACTACAAGGATTATAGATTTGCTGCCAATTGCGAGTCAAACACATTACCCAATCGCTGTTTTAGACGAAAAGAATCGTTTGAGTGGGGTTATCGTTCGTGTCTCATTAATTTCAGGAATTAGTCGAAATGGAGGGGAACAGCATGTTGAATGATTTAACGATCCCACAAATACCGATTGGCGATCTTTTTGAACGTTTCATCCGTTTTTTGCAACGCAATTTTGATTTCTTTTTTGAGGCTGTTAATGTCATTATTCGCTCTTTAGTGCAAAACCTAAATGGTCTCTTAATATTCTTGCCCGGAATCATCGTCATTATAATCTTTTCGTTGTTGGCGTGGTGGGTTGGCACTAAATGGTTAGGCCTGTTTACTTTAATTGGGTTAATTTTAATTTATTCAATGGGTTTTTGGTCAAGCGCTGTAAGTACCTTATCACTCGTGTTAGTTTCTTCAATTATTGCACTGATAATTGGAATTCCACTTGGTATTTTAGCATCAAAAAGCGAACGTGCTAGTTCAATCATTCGACCGCTTTTAGATTTTATGCAAACCATGCCGGCATTTGTCTATTTAATTCCTGCAATTATTTTGTTTGAACGCGGAGCCGTCGCAGGAACGATTGCCACAGTCATTTTCGCGATGCCACCCGTTGTAAGATTAACAAACTTAGGTATTCGTCAAGTGCCTACCGATGTTATAGAAGCTGCAAAATCATTGGGTTCAACGGGAAAACAATTGCTTTTTAAAGTACAACTTCCGATATCTTTACCCACGATATTTGCTGGAATTAATCAAACGATTATGCTAGCGTTATCAATGGTTGTTATTGCATCAATGATTGGTGCTGGTGGACTTGGACAAGATGTACGCACAGCATTATCAAGAGTCAATATTGGCTTTGGATTTGAAGCAGGGTTAGCAGTGGTTATCTTAGCGATGATTATTGATAGAATTACCCAATCGTTTGGCGATAAAGCCAAAAACTAATTAATGAGTTAACAATGCAAAAAAAAATACATTGTTAAAAAAAACTAGAAAATAATGGAGGAGATAGTATTAAGAAATTAGTAATATTCATATTAGGATTAATGTTTGTATTTTCACTAGCTGCATGTGAAGAGTCTAGCGAGGAGGATTGGTTTAGAGACCAAGTTATCGTTGGAATCGAACCAGGTGCAGGGATTATGGCTGCTACTGAGCAGGCGATTGAAGAGTATAATTTAGACTTTAGATTAGACGCAACAAGTGATCCAGTTATGGTTGCAGAGCTTGCTGAAGCGATTGCGAATGAAGAGTGGATTGTCATCACAGGATGGGAACCCCACTATAAATTCGCTGATTTTGATTTGAAGTTTTTAGAGGATCCCCTCGGCATCTTTGGCGATGTTGAAAACATCCATACTGTCGCGCGAGCAGACATTCGCGATGACTTACCTGAAGTCGCCACGTTTTTTGAGAATTTTTACTTAAACAGTGAAGAGTTAGGGGACTTAATGGGACTAATCGAAGAACATCGTTCTGAGATGGATTACGTTGATATTGCACGCATGTGGATGGAAGACAATGTTGAAGTGTATACTGCTTGGCTTCCTGAAAATCACGATGGCAATGGCGCGCTTGTACGTCTAGACTATGTCAACTGGGCAGAGGGGATTGCCATGAACTATTTAGCTGAAGCAATTTTAACAGACGAGCTTAACTATACTGTCGTTTCAACGGAAGGCGATCCTGGCGTTGTCTTTACCGCTGTAGCTTCTGGTGATAGCGATTTCTTTATCGATGCGTGGTTACCTGTTACACACGAATCGTATATGGAACAGTATGGCGATGACTTAATTGACCTAGGTTATAACTTTGAAGGTGCGCGTATCGGTTTAGTCGTGCCTAGTTATATGCCTATTGACAGTATTGAAGACTTACTTCGTGAAGAGTAATATAGTAAAACAAACTTTCCCAATCGGAAAGTTTGTTTTTCAGGCTGAAGACAAACCCCTATCTTTGGAAGACAAGGATAGGGGTTTTAAATTTTAAATCAACTATTTTGTGAAACAAGGTAGAACATTGCTTAATTTTGTGTAAAAACAAAGAAACAAGCGAAGTATTCTCAAGGTAATTTGCGATTTTCTTCATATTTTGGCATGCCGAGGTAAGCAACGTCTGCATCGTTGCTTTTTTAAGACCACGGTAGCGGATGTATCTTAGCGTATGGAGTTCTTTACTGTCTGCAAAGCTTCTCTCAACCGTTTCACCACGCCTTCTATAAAGTCCTTTACCATAATCGGTTTTCTTATTGAGTTGAAGTTGATCGTAATGATCTTCCCACAGATGTCTAGTGACGAGTTTCGTCGGTTGTGTAGGAGAAAGACAAGCTTTTGCGAGGGTACAAGACTGGCATATGCCTTTATCACAACGATACTCCTTATTGCCATCTTTACGAATATTTCTATAACTTAGTATTTGATCATT
>SKFS01000138.1 GCA_007117885.1 Candidatus Izemoplasma sp. | reverse complement strand
GCAAGATCGATTAAGTGTTGCCATGTATCACCTTCGTAACGCCATTCAATCGCTCCCGCTTCAACTCGAAGCTCAACTTCACGACCATCGGTGCCTTCAAGAAGACTTAGATCAAAAAGATTGTGCCATACTGATTCATCTTCGTAGCGCCATTGTAGCATCGTGCCATCGACGCGTACTTCAACTTCACGGCCATCATCACCTGGGGCTCCTGGTGAACCAGCCACTCCTTCAGGACCTTGATCACCGACTGGTCCTTGTGGACCCTCTGGACCTGGTGGGCCTTGTGGACCCTCTGGACCTTGTGGACCTGCTGCACCCTCAGGACCTGGTGGGCCTGTTGGACCTGGTGGGCCTTCTGGACCCTCAGGACCTTGTGGACCTGCTGCACCCTCAGGACCTGGTGGGCCTGTTGGACCTTGCGGGCCGGTTGAACCTGCTGGGCCTTCTGGACCGGTAGGCCCGATTGGACCCATTGGACCTTCAATACCTGCAGGACCTGTTTGGCCGGTTGGTCCACTTGGACCCTGAGGTCCTACACAGGCTGATAAAGTAAATAACAATGTTAAGAATAAAATGAAACTAAACAATCGTACAAATCGTTTCATAAGCTCGGTGTATTCACACCTTGCCCCCCTTTCTAATTTATGTTTCAAAATAAAATCTAATAAGAATTAGGAAACTTTATATATAAAAAAAACAGCACAAAAAATACGTGCGTGTTTTATTTTGAGTTAACTACACTTGAAAAACTATCGTTAGCAGACATATGTTGTCCTCCGATTGAATGTTTTTTTTGTAGTTGTATAAGGGTATTGTAACACTATTATATACGTTTTTTTTCCAAATAACAAGCGATTAGAAAAGTCTTTATAAAGATTTCAAAAACATGACTCAATGGTTTTCTTTAATGATGAAATCAACTCAGTCTATCCCATTTTGCTAAATAAAACATTAGATAGCTTGTTTGTTTACATTTTTTACTCGACGACGGTTTAGGTTTTGAAAAAGCGTGTCAAAAAAACGCGCTTCTTCCTATAGAAAAAGGCATAAAGCTAAGGTGCTTTATGCCTCTTTAAAAGCCTTAATTGTCCGATAAATCGATACGCCTGTTTGCTTCTCAAAAGCTTGATCAATCGTTTTCTCTTCAGCTTTATTGTTTATAATGTTTGAGAATGTAGTGTACTGTTTTAACAACGCTTGCTGTTGTTTCGTGTCGTTGCTGTTGTGATGCAGTTCAACCTGGTGCAAAAAATCGATGATTTCAACAATTTCTTCGGTTGAGTATAAACTGTAATCAATCGGATAATCCATCTCAATCACCAAAACTAATGCCAATTGATTTAGCGGCTTTGACGAGTTGTCCGTTTGGATCAACATACTTCGCGCCACCTTTACTCGTTTCACCGACGACACCTGAGCCGACAACTTCTTCTAAATCAACATGGGTAATTTCTCGGCCTTGACAACGAACCATTTTTCCAGTGCCACCTGACATGAGTAAATCGAGTGCCTCAACCCCAAAACGGAGTCCAATTGTCCGATCAAACTGACTGGCAATCCCACCGCGTTGTATATACGCTAAGTTTGTGTAGCGTACTTCGTGATTGTGAATCAATGCTTGTAGCTGACGGGTAACAACATCCCCTACGCCACCTAAACGAACCGTGTCGGCAGAATCCTTAATGATTTCACGCACATGCACTTCACCGTCTTTAGGTCGTGCGCCTTCACTCACGACTACAATCGCAAAGCTTTTTCCCATGCGATCACGTTCTTTAATCTTTTCGACAACCTTGTTTAAGTCATAAGGAATTTCAGGAATTAAAATAATATCAGCACTCCCCGCAATGCCACCTTCTAAAGCAAGCCATCCGGTGTTTCTTCCCATCACCTCAACCACCATAACACGGTCATGGGAATACGCCGTTGTATGAATTTTATCGAGCGCATCGGTGATCGTTTCAAGTGAGGTATTATACCCAAACGTTACATCCGTTGCTGGTAAATCATTATCAATCGTTTTTGGTACACCAATGACAGGTATTCCTTTACGATGAAAATCGCGGGCACTGGTTAAGGTTCCGTCACCGCCAATAACAATCAATGCATCGACCCCTTCTTTTTTCATGTTTTCCAGGGCTACATCGGAAACATCCTTATACTCATACGTCCCATCTTCTTTTAACATCGGGAAATTAAATAAATTATCTTTGTTCGACGATTTTAAAATCGTGCCCCCCTCATGCATAATCCCCGATACCGCTTTTAAATCGAGGACTTGAAAATCATTATGATAAAGTCCTGCGTAGCCACGACGATAGCCAATCACTTCTAATCCATACTTATTGATTGCGGTCTTTGTGATCCCATTAATGACAGCATTCAAGCCACTGCAGTCGCCACCACCGGTAATGAGTCCTATCTTATTTATTTTTTTCATGCTAACCTCCAAAAATTAACGCCTTAAGTTTAGTTTATTATACTCGGTATTGAGATACGATACAATAGATATACCAAGTTGAAAACGTTTACTCTTTCGATTTACACTAAGATAAAAAATAAACGTATCTTGATGTATGATTTGCTAGAGAATTTGATATAATTGAGTCGAGGTGATAGTGTGATCACAATGAAAGAAATTATCCGCGAAGGCCATCCAACACTCGTAAAGAAAGCTCAGGATGTGACACTTCCACTCGATCAAGAAACCAAAAAAATATTGCAAGAGATGCGTCAATTTCTCATCCATTCACAAGACCCAGAAACCGCTGAGAAGTACGCTTTAAGACCCGGTGTTGGACTTGCAGCACCGCAAATAAATCAGCCGCTAAGAATGCTCGCAATCTATACGGACGATGAAACCCTTGAAAATCACCACGATTACCTCATGGTCAATCCTAAACTGATGAGTCACTCCGAAGCCCAAACGTATATGCCCGGTGGTGAAGGGTGTTTAAGTATTGATCGCGACGTAGAAGGCCTCGTGCCTCGCTACCAAAAAGTCACCGTTAAAACTTTACTTTTTGACCCGAAAACCGAAACACTCCGGGACGCAACCTTGCGACTCAAAGGATTCCCTAGCATCGTCTTCCAACACGAACTCGATCATTTAAACGGTGTGTTATTTACTGAACGCGTAAAAGAACAACTGCCTGATTTACAACCGATAGTGTTTAAATCAGTCGAAAATAAGGAGGAAAAAGAATGAAATTATTTATTGATACTGCGAATGTTGAACACATTCGAGAAATGGCCGAATTAGGCATTATATGTGGCGTTACCACAAACCCTACTCTCATCGCTAAAGAAGGGCGCGATTTTAACGAAGTCATTAAAGAAATCACAGCGATTGTTGATGGCCCCATCAGCGGTGAAGTGATTAGTTTAGATGCCGAAGGAATGATTAGTGAAGGCCGTGAAATCGCGAAAATACATAAAAACATGGTTGTTAAAATACCGATGACCGCTGAGGGATTAAAAGCAGTGAAAGTTCTTTCCAGTGAAAACATTAAAACTAATGTTACTTTGGTTTTCTCACCGAATCAAGCACTTTTCGCAGCGCTGGCTGGCGCGACCTATGTCAGTCCCTTTATCGGCCGCTTAGACGACGCCTTAGATGACGGGGTCAGCGTCGTTGAAGAAATCCGTGATATCTTTGATATCTACGGACTTGATACAGAAATCATTAGTGCGAGTTTACGTCATCCTAAACACCTTCAGGATTCTGCTTTAGCAGGGGCGCATATCGCAACGGTACCTTACGCTGTATTAAAGAAATCGCTCCAACACCCGCTCACCGATCAAGGCATTGAAACGTTTATTAAAGACTGGGAAAAAGTATTCGGAAAAACGAAAACAAAATAATGAAAAAGGTGCATTTTCAAGCACCTTTTTCATTTTTAGCCTATAATAAACTTAGGAGGTGGAACCATGTCATTTTATGCATTTGAAGCAAACGATATATACGGTAATCCCGTATCTATGTCTACCTATAAAGACAAAGTGGTTTTGGTTGTGAATACCGCCACGAAGTGCGGCTTTGCAGGCCAATTTGATGGCTTACAAAAACTTTATGACGCCTATAAAGATCAAGGATTTATCGTTTTAGGCTTTCCTTCGAATCAGTTTATGAACCAAGAACCGCTTGATGAAAAAGCCATTCAAGCAACCTGTTCATTAAACTTTGGGGTGAACTTTCCTTTATTCTCAAAAATTGACGTTAAAGGAAAAAACGCACACCCTCTTTATCAGTGGTTAGTCAAACAAAAGAAAGGTTTACTCGGTTCATCGATTAAATGGAACTTCACGAAATTTCTCATCGACCGTGAAGGCCATGTTGTTGAGCGCTTTGGGCCGAAAGAAACCCCACAATCATTTGAAGCAAAAATTCAAGAAAGCTTATAAAAAAGTTCACCGTAAAGTGAACTTTTTTCTTGCTTAAAACTGCTCAGTAATCGTCTTTCCTTGCATATGTAACACTAAGTAATCCGGGCCACCGGCTTTAGAATCGGTGCCGCTCATATTGAATCCCCCAAACGGTTGATAGCCGACAATCGCACCGGTACATTTACGATTGAAATACAGGTTTCCTACATGGAAATCCTCACGGGCTTGTTCTAAATGCATACGATTGTTTGAGAGCACCGCCCCGGTTAACCCATAATCGGTATTATTAGCAATCGAAATCGCCTGCGTAAAATCCTTGGCTTTTGTCACAGCAAGGACAGGCCCAAAGATTTCTTCTTGCATAATTCTCGCTTGCGGATCAACATCAACAAAAATCGTCGGTTCGATAAAGTACCCTTTCGTATCATCGCCAGATCCTCCGGCGATTAAACGGCCTTCCTTTTTGCCGATGGCGATATAATCCATGATTGACTTAAACGCTTTATGATCCGTGACCGGTCCCATAAAAGTATCCGGGTCTTCGGGACTCCCCACTGTAATCAGCTTCGCTTTTTCCGCTAAGCGTTCAACCACTTTATCATAAATCTTCTCATGGATGATCGCCCGTGAACAGGCACTACACTTTTGCCCACTAAACCCAAAGGCACTCGCAAGAATAATCTCAACGGCGTCATCAATCGAATAATCTTCATCAACAATAATAGCGTCTTTACCACCCATTTCCGCAATCACACGTTTTAACCATATTTGTCCTTTTTGGACTTTAGCCGCGTTTTCATAAATGCGGCAGCCGACCTCACGTGAGCCGGTAAAACTAATAAACCGAATTTGTGGATGATTGACGATATAATCGCCAATCACTGAACCTCTACCAGGGACGAAGTTAACGACCCCTTTAGGCAACCCGGCTTCCTCCAATACTTCAACATATTTATAAGCAATGACCTGTGTCGTCTCCGCAGGTTTAAGTAAAATCGTATTCCCACTCACAATTGCGGCACTACTCATTCCTGTTAAAATCGCTAAAGGGAAGTTCCATGGTGAAATGACCACGCCGACACCTAGCGGAATATAACGGTACTCATTGCGTTCTAAATCCTTTCGCGAAAGGATTTTTTTATCAATCGTTTCCATCTCGAGCATTTGACGTCCATAATACTCTAAAAAATCAATCGCTTCTGCCGTGTCTGCATCCGCTTCAGCAAAGGGTTTCCCAGCTTCTTTTGTCATTAGAGCACTAAACTCAAAACGACGTCTTTTCAAGATACCCGCTGCCTTAAAAAGTACATCAGCACGTACTTTAGGTGCCACTTTCTTCCACGAATCAAACGCATTTATCGCACTTTTTATCGCTTCATCCACTTCGTCAATCCCTGCTTGATGAATGCTACCTATGACTTCCTTATGATCCGCTGGATTGAGCGATTTCACAGTCTTATCTGTGAACACTCGTTCACCATTAATAATCAATGGATAGGTTGCCTTCAAGCTGTCTTTAACGGTGGTTAGTCCTTCCTTGAATTTCTTGACATTTTTAGGTTGTGAAAAGTCCGTAAATGGTTGATGCTTGTAGTCAAATATTGCCATAATCGATACCTTCTTTCATCTAAATAGTGTTAGGATTCATTGTTGCTTATTTAGACGACGCTTGTTTCGACTTCTTCCATGTCTTTGCCTTCAAAACGTTCTAGCGATAAGTTTTCCATTGGCATCGATGGGGTCTTGCCGAGAATGAGCTCTGAAAGCAATAATCCCGTCATCGGTGCTAACATAAAACCGTGTCCGCTAAAACCACACGCCATATAGAATCCTCGTAAATCTTTCGTTCCCCCGATAATCGGTTGATGATCGGGAGACATATTATAGAGACCGCCCCATTGGCGGATAACTCTTAACTCACCAATTTTTGGTAACAATGTACATACGGTTTTTGACATTTTATCTAAAAACTGCCAGGTACTACGCATGGTGTGACTCTTCGGTTCATCTTTATCACCCCGTCCCATAATAAACGCACCGTGAGGCGTTTGTTGGCAGTAGATATTGTGACTGAATGATATGACCATCGGTCCTTGCATCTTTTCCACCGGTTCAGTGACTAAAATCTCGTGATTGCGTGAATAAACCGGAATTTCAACACCCGCTAACTCACCGATTTCTTTAGCCCAGCCTCCGGCTGCGTTAATCACGTTCGCGGTCTTGACTTCACCTTTATCGGTTAACACGCCAGTGACCTTGTGACCGTCAGTGAGAATATCGAGCACTTCAGTATAAAGATAAAACTCCACGCCTAACCGCTTCGCCGCTTTATAGTAAGCATCGGTCATCGTAAACGGATTGAGATGGCCATCGGTATGACAAAACGTTGCACTATGGACTTGCTCAGGATTTAGGTAAGGGACAATTTCTAATGCTTCTTCTTTTGTCAGTACTTTTGAGGGAATACCTAAACTGTTTTGCAAGGCCACGTTTTTCTTAAACTGTTGTGCTTCCTGATCATCTGAAGCAATGATTAAATACCCTTCTTGTTTAAACTCAATGTCCCCATCGTAATCTAAAATCTCTTGGGCTTTCTCAAAAAACTCAACGCTTTTTTTAGCTAAAAGACAGTTCATTTTTGTTCCCCATTGCTGTCTAACTCCAGCCCCACAGCGGCCTGTCGCTCCACTTGTGATATACGATTTTTCAATCACGATAATATTTTCTGCCCCTTGCAAGGCTAAGTTATACGCAATACTACATCCGCTAATACCGCCACCAATAATCACATAATCGGCTTTACTCTTCATCGGCTTGCTCCTTTATGCTCTTCAGCTTTACGCCCATGGTAAAGGGCCGCATATTATGAAATTGTACCACTTCTAAAGGACGGTTGAAATACTTCGCGATTTCCCATTGAACCATCTTACCACACGTGTTCGCTTGGCACGGTCCCATGCCGACCCGTTTAATCCGTTTGAGCTCTTCAAACGTTGTATACCCTTCTTTAAACAAGGTTAGAAGATCCTCAAGCGTGACATCAGAACAACGGCAAATAATTATGTTTTTAGGATCCATGGTGCACCTCAATAGTAATGGCTTCATATAAATACTGTTCATCAAGCTCAATGGCAATCAGGGCCGTTTTATTTTGCTTTTCACTTATTTGCACCCGGGTGACTTTGGCTTCACTGATTCTTTCTCCTGCGCGATTCACGACATACACCGTTTGATTGACTTCCGGTAGCGGAGTAAACTCATAAGGAATCCGCATGGCGATTTTGCCGTCTTTAATCTGTGTTACCATAATCGCTAAGCCAGGGCAGTTATAAACACAAATGCCACATCCTGTGCATTTGTCAAAATCTATTTTAGGGCGAACATTAATGTCTTCAGGGATATAAATCGCTTCAAAAGGACAACTCGTATGACATGGGTTACAAGGAATCTCCTTATAACACTCAATGATCGCTTTCGGCTTCTTTAACACCACTTTATCAGGAAACTCTTGTTTAACTTGTTCTAATGAGGCAATGCCCGTCTTTTCAATCATCATGCCACCCCCAGTTTCTTAAGTCCAATACGAATTTTTTCACCGTGTGGACCTTCACGTAAATTGCGTAAATCATGACGTAAACGCGGGAGAATATCGTTTGCATTCGCCACTGTATAGCCCGCCTTCAAAGCGATTTCTATTCCCGCAATATGGCCTGAAATCATCGCACTACTCGCTTCTTCTATACCCGCGACATCGCCGCAAGCATAAACCGCGTCTAAACTTGTCTCATAGTGCTGATTAATTTTTGGAACATGACCCCCCAGTTCACGAACATACTTAACTTCCGCCCCAGCTTGCTGTAAAAGCTCTGTCAGCGGTGCCAATCCTACCGATAAACAAATCGTATCACAAGGAATGATCGTCTCAGTGCCTTCAATGCCTTGCCAGTTTTCATCGAGTTGCCATATTTCCGCCGCTTCAACTGACGTCTCACCTAGCGCACGCTTAATACTCGTATTCATACGAATATCCACACCGAGACGACGGATTTTTGAAGCGTGCACTAAATAACCACTAATAGTGTCCGCCGCTTCGAGTAAAAGCGGCACTTGAACCCCTGCTTGCATCAGTTGATAACTAACAATGAGTCCAATATTGCCACTGCCAACCATAATTACCCGATCACCCGGTTTAACACCGTAAACATTCATCAGTGTTTGAACCGCACCGGCGGCATACACACCAGGGATATCATTGTTTTCAAAAGGCAGCGATTTCTCACTCGCCCCAGCCGCAATCAAAATATACTGTGCCTGAATTTTAAAGTAATGGTCGTCCTTAACACAGCTCACGACTTTATCCGCATAGAGCCCAACCACTGTCGTTTCTGTCAACACAGTTAAGTTTGGATACGTTTCAATCGCTTCGACCATTAATTTCAATATATCAATGCCTCGTTTTGAAGCATGTTGTTTTTCTGAACCAAAAAACATGTGGGTTTGCTTAGTCAACTGCCCACCTAACATCGCACTCCGATCGATTAACGTCACCTCAGCACCCACGTCAAGCAATGGTTTCGCGGCGGCTAACCCTGCAGGCCCAGCACCAATAATAACGACTTCAGCCTGGCGCATTAGAATCGCCCCTTTCCTTCTTGCATTCTAACATCGACACCCTCTTTTAACGGCGTAATGCATGTTCGTACATTCGGGATACCATCGACAATCATATTGCATGAAGCACAGTTTCCAATCGCACAATAAAAGCCCCGAGGGCGTTTTTTATGAATCGAATCACTTAAATGTTTTACCCCTAGCGCGTGGAGCGCAGAAGCAATTGTGTCACCTTCAAAACCATACTGCTCTTTTCCCTCAAACGTAAAGCGAATTTTTTTACGTGATGAGAAATCTAAGATCGGATGTTTATCAATACGCATAGTCCACCTCACAGCCATATTTACCTTACCATTATATCATAAAGACCCAATCGCGACAATTATCGTTTGGTAAAATAAAAAACCGCCAGGGCGGTTTATGTCGTTGCTTTAATGGATTGTTTAACATACCACGCGGCGAGTTGAACTTGGATAATGTACGCAAGTGCAATGACCAATGCCACCTCGGGTCCACTGTCACTAAAGACCGATAAGGCAATCGCTAAAGCTAGCGACAAACTACGAATCATTGTGCCATTGATAAGGGCAATCCTGTCTTCGCGATTAAAGAGCCAGGTTCCAATACCATGCACACTGATCAACATCACTAAATAACCGAGGGTAACCGGCACTAAAATAACCAGTAAAATCCCTGGGTTGGCGACTAACATTTGCGCTCTAAAACTCATGACTAAGGTAATCAATACAACGACAGCTAACGTGGAAAATCGTGGGAATAACGGCTTAATCGTAGAATGAAACCGTTCATTACCATAACGGTTCACTAACACTCTTTGCGTCAGAAAACCCAGTCCCATCGGGACAAAGACAACCCAAATAATTTGGTTAAAAATACTAAAGAAGGGAATTTCAATCGCCGCACCTAAATAAAACCGTATATAAAATGGCGTCAGTAACGCCCCAAGAATTAAACCAAAGACAATCATTCGGATGGCTTCTTTAACATTTCCCTTAGCCATCACGGTCCACGACACCGTCATCCCCGATGTTGGCAACAAAGCAATTAATAAAATACCGAGGCGAAAATTAACGTACTCGGCAAAGAAAACGATGCCAAAAAGATACGCTAAAAATGGTAGATAAATAAAATTAACTGCCTGTGTCACAGCTTGAAGTTTCCAATTGCCTTTACTCAAAACACTTTTATAGTTCAACGTGACCATCATCGGAAAGACCATAAAAAAGGTTAGGATAGGCACCGCATCCCTAAGCACCGCGGTCTCAACAAAAAGACCAAGAAAAAAGCCAAGACTCATGCCGATAATAATACTCATCACGATATGTTTTTGCATCGCATTCAATAACTGCATACGCCACCTCCTATAAATGCTATCTATTGTAGAAGAAAGTCGTCAACGATTCAATGATTATGCTTACAACCTTTCAAAAAAAGAGCGAGAGCGTACGCTCTCGCCTAAAGTCGATCCCTACGGGCTTTTTTAACCCAATTTTTCAACCGTGATAAACTGACAAAATGCATCATGCATTGTTCACGATAGGTTTTTTCACCAGCCATGATTTCTCCTGCAATCTGGCGTTTTTCTTCAAGAGTAAACTGTGTTTCAGCAAGTTTATTAGCCATTTTCTTCGTTAAACCCGCTTTGCCAAACAAACTGTAAAGTGCGTACCAATCTTCAATTGTTTCATGGTAAACATGATAGGTATCCGATAAGTCTTTATATGTCCAACCGGCTTCTTTAAGTTTACATATCTTATGCTTAAAGTGATAACTATACGGTTTTGGACCGAGTTTTTTTCGAAGATTTTGATAAAGCTGTTTCCCTTCAAGTGAGGCTTTACCCATCACCTTGCCCACTTGGTAATACTTTCCATCGAGCCCATAAATAATGGGATCAAGAATATTCATCGAAGGAATATTTTCATCGACAGACAGATGTTCATCGATCAATGTCCGTTTAACAACACACGTATAAAAATGCTGTTTGGGCATTGGGGTATGATCAATAATCTCCGCGATTAATACGACCGGACATTCATCGATATACGGTGTTTTCAAACTATACTTTGAATCAAATAGCGACGATTTGTCAAACTCATCCGTTGAGACATGCGCACATAAATCCGCTTTATCAATCAAGAGTGTTGAGGGAAAGTTTAGGCTGATACGTTGTCCGACTGAAAGATGCTTGCGAATGGCTCTTGTCGAACCAACCATCACACCGATCATCGGTGGACTCTCGGCCATAATGGCAACATTACTCACCGTTGTATAGACAATCGTTGCGTCATTTTCAACGCCCAGTAAAGCAATCGGTAAAGGGTAAATTAGTGGCATTTTATTAATTTTCTTTTTCAAACTAGACACCCCCATTATAGTTTCATTATACCATTGATATCAAAAACTCAATATGATTATTTCACAGCCGCTTCCTTAAGTTTCCGTACACGTAATAATGTATCCGGATGTGAAAGTCCCAGCTTTTTCGCAAGGGGATGTTCCTGAGGGTCGGGTTGATAGCGATGGATTTTCTCTAATGCCTCCGCTAAAGCGAGTCCATACCCGAGCTCAACCGCATAGCGATCCGACTGAAACTCTTGATACTGTGTGAGCTGATAAAGCAAAACAACGGCAATGTTTTCTGTGCTATAAAGCAAGACCATTAAAACAAAAAGACTTTCCCCTAAAGCAAACTGAGTAAATGATTGACGAAGATAATCAGTCTCAAAAACCAGTTGCCCTAAAACTAAATAAAAGCCAATCATCCCTACCATCGCTAGCGCCCTAACCCATAGATGATGCTTCGCACCATGGCCGAGTTCATGGGCGACAATCCCTTTGATTTCAGACGAGCTTAAACGCGCTAACAAGCGATCTGATAACACGACCCGAAGTTTTTTAATGCCCGCCATAAACAACGCGTTCATCGGTAAGCGTAGTTTATTAGATTGTGCCATATACACGGTATGATTAATCCTAGGATAACGAAGAAATAAGCCACTCTTTTCTTCGCGCATACGATACGGGATAAAGCGAAAAATCCGTGGCAAGATCACGCTGTAAATCATCAAATAAATCAGTGCTAGCGCCGTTAAAGAAAAGAACATCACTTGCCATAAGGATGAAAACAAACGGGTTTCAAAAACTCCCACGAGGACCAACGCAACGATAATGAGCGAAAAGGCGAATTTTAAGAAATCTTTAAGCTCAAGCCATACATAACCCGGTAAATTTCTCATCGTCCATCGTCTTGTGCTCAAGCCAATTGCGATCGATCCCATCATCATCACGCCAAGCGGCATTACAAGCGCCGTAGTGGTCGCGAAAACATGAGAATTAAGATAGAACCAAATCGTAAAACTTAAACCCCAAAGCCGAAGTAACCCATTACGCCACAAAGTTCGTAAACGACTGGGATGCTTTAGATAACCGTAGTTTAAATAATCGACATACGAATGGCCGATCATCACTAATGCCATTAAGCCAATAAAAAATCCCATCATTCGCTGGCACCAATAATCTTAACGAGCACACGTTTACGTCTTTTACCGTCGAATTCGCCGTAAAAGATTTGTTCCCAAGGGCCTAAATCTAATTGTCCTTCACTGACAGCAACGACAACCTCACGACCCATAATCGTGCGTTTCAAATGGGCATCCGCGTTATCTTCATAAGTATTATGGCGATACTGATGGTACGGTTTTTCTGGCGCTAGACGCTCTAAAAACACCTCGAAATCATGGTGCAATCCTGATTCATCATCATTAATAAACACACTCGAAGTTATATGCATCGCATTGCAAAGTAATAACCCTTCTCTCACGCCGCTTTCCGCTAATACGTCTTCGATTTGTGACGTAATATTAATATACTCTCTTCGTTGACGGGTATTAAACCATAGTTCTTTACGATAGGTCTTCATTGGTCCACCTCACCATCTTTGTTGTGACATCAAGTAATTTTTTAGAATACGAGTAGGCCGCTTTATACTTACGTTCTTTTTCAAGAAACTGGATAATAAGCTTAAACGCTACCTTGATTAAAAAATAGGCCTCACTCGCATAAGCTTTATCGGCAAAGTCTTTAAGGTGCGTCTCAATCCTCGTTTTGGGTAAGCCATCTATAAGGCTTGAAAACGCCTTATACCCAGACAAAATCGCCGCTAACGATGCATCTTGAACTTGCGTGCTTTTTACTTCCATCATCTGTTTCGCTTCTTGATAGTGGCCTAAATAAAATAATACAACGACTTTGCGAAAATAGTACTCAATCGTATTAATATGGTACTGATTCATTAAATCTAACGCTTCTTGATACGCTTTAGTCGCAATGTAATATAACGCTTTTGTATGTAAGGAATAGTTATAAATCAAGGTGTTATCGTGAATCTCAGCGTAATGAAGCGTCTCCTCGTTGAGTCGATGAAAACCAGGATAGTTGTTGACATAAATAAGAAGGCGTTGTTGGATAATTTTAGTTTCGACAACACGAATAAAATTATTCTGTGCTTGAAAGAGTTGTTTAGCATGGGTAAATCGTCTAAGCGCTTCTTGATAGGTCCTATAACTAAACCCAAGCAGAATGCCTTGATAATAGTAGTTCATCGCTAAGTAGTTCTCATTTATAGAAACCGCTCGGTGCTTTTCAAAATAACGTTTAGCACAGTCGAGATGGTATTTCATCATTTCATAGCGCGCATTCATTAAGTAATATAAGTCCTTATACTTATCTAAATAATAGTCTTCGACTAAGCGCATCTTTAATAGATCGTCTTCAAAATGTTTAATGTCATTTCTTGACAACATTAGATAGGTTGTCTTAAGCAGATAGTAGTCTAAAAAAAACGAGCTCTTTAAAAATCCTTCCTCATCACTAAAATGCCTTTCAAACAACCGCTTCGCTTTCGCATAGTCGGCAAAGTATAATGCCTTAATAATTGTTTTAAAATGGTTTTCGATGGCGTTTTTGTACTCTTCTGACTCCTTTTTTAAGCCCAATAGAATTTGCATATGCTCTAAACCATGGGGTGGCACCGCTGTTTCTCCTTTTTCGATACGCCTTAACGTACTTATCGAGAGATTAAGTCGTTTACTTAACATCGTTAAAGAGTACTGTTTTTCAGCACGGTATAGTCGTATGCGGTAACGACAAGCGATCGCTTCTTGGTTGATCATGCTACGTACCCTCCTAGTTCGTATTACAAAACGATTATAAGCAAAGTTTTAATCTAATCGATTAAACTATGGTACACTATTGAAGAGGTGAGGAATATGTTAAAACTTGTCTGGAACGAACAAATAAAACCGTCAGGATTACGTGTATGGGGAATTATTTTTGTGGTGGTTTTTGTCTTATATAGTTTTTTTGATTTCTTAGTCTTCAGTTCCTTATCGAACATGGTCGCTGAACTTGGGGCTTCGATGACTGCATTGCACATCGGTTTAAACACTGTCATGGCGCTTCTTACAAGTTTTATGGTATCGATGTCACAGATTAAACTCAAACTGACAAAATCTGAACCCGTAGGCGCGACAGGTATCCCTGCATTCTCGTTCGTTTTCGGGCTATTAACCTTTGGCTGTACACCTTGTGTCATAAACTTTTTAGCGGCGGTCGGCATTGCATTTACTCCCATCGTTTTTCCTAATGGGAACTTACTTTGGAAACTCATTTTAGTTGGTTTGATTGCGCTTGGGCTTGTCTATATCCTTTGGCGCATTGAAAAAAGCACCTGCAAAATTAAAGTATAACCAAGCATCGCTTGGTTTTTTTATTGTTTTGACGGTCTTTAAGCCATCTCACACGCCATGGGAATTTCTATGGCGGATGATAACTGAGTTACTTTTTTAGTAGAAAATTCATCGAAAATACGATGATCATAATACCTATGGTCATTTTTGTTTGGCTAAGTAAATATCTTTTAGCCTACTTCCCGCGCATCACTTCAATCATAAACATGTTTAACTCATGCGCTTTTTTATACTGTCTATGTTGTAGATGATACTCCACTAAGTAAGGAAAAACAAAATGGGCATCGAGGTACTTACCTTGATTAATCGCTGCATTAAAAAACTGTTCCGCTTTAACAAAAACTGCTTTGACTAACGTCTCGTGACGGTTCACGGCGAGCACAAACTCGATACCTAACTGGTAGATGGCTTGTTCCTTATCGACCTTTTTTGCAAGCTGTTCTTGGTAGATTTGCTCATCCTCAAACTGCGTTAAGCGCGTGCTTGCTAAAGCACGATAAAAATAATACTGAGGGTTTTTAACCAACCCTTGTTCGTTAAATGCTAACACCTCTTGATTTTTCCCTATCGTTAACTTATACAACATCGTGTGGATGAGTATCACTTCCCGAATCGGCTCAAAAAGTTTTTGTTTAGACATCTTTAAGAGGTTTTCAAAGGTTTCGCCAAGACCCTCAAACTGTTTTAGCTTCAAGCGATTAATCGCTTGATACGTTTGAACATACACCGAAGTCATAAAGTGATTAAACTCTTCATACAAACGACGAGAACTTGCAAAGGCAATTTCTGCTTCGTGTAAACGTTGCTGATCACTGTAAATTCTACCGATAATTTGACTTGATAACGCGACCCACTTTGTGTTCACTGCATTCTCGACTACATAAAGCAAATCCTCTAAAGCCGCACTTCGTTCTTGAAAACTATAGCGGCTTAAGCCGCGATACATATAAAACATCGCTTCTTGTTCTTTCGATAAGCGATCAAGTATTAAGGCAAGATACTCGTCATAAACCGTCGAATGATCATGGTATTTGACATTACGCATATACGCATAGCCTTGCATCATCAATAAGTAATCGATAATATCAAGACTGTTCATGTAATACGTCTCATTGGCTTTAATCTCAGCGTAAATCGACTCAACAACCTCATCCTCATTATAAAACAAGGCCTCATGAAAACGGTGTTTTCTTTGCTCAAGTTGATCTTCAAGTTCTGGACGATAACTAATTCTCTCATTAAACGCTCTGACGATTTTATCAAGACTTTCTTTGGTTAAACGTGTGTTCGCATTTTCCACACGATTTAAAAAAGTGTGCGATAATCCCGTCATCTTTGCCAAATCCCGCAATGACCATCCCCGTTTGAAACGGGCGATTTTCACATACGCAGCAAAAGCATTGAGTTGCTCATTAACGATTGTTAATAAACTCATGTTTCCCCTCCTTACTCCCTTTTAAACTAATCCCATAGCATGCATGAAACGTCGCCAGTTCTCCATCCTACCCTGACGACTCGGTAGTTGTGTAATCAATATATAGTTATCCTGTCTAAGACGTTCTTCCAACCGTTTTAGATGGTTTCTTGGCATCGTAAGTGGTAACTCAACAATCACAAACGTCTGGTCGAGTTCCACAACACGATAACTCTCAATAAAGCGAATCTCTTTAGGCAAGCGCAGTGTCTCTAACGAAGAGCGGTGACACGACTTAAAATGATAGCCCTTCGCAAGATACTCTTTGAATCGCTCAATAAACGTGTCGGTGGTGTCGATCTCAAGGTAGGGATTAAAAGCCATCGAGACAACGAGTTCGAACCACGCGTCTTCTTCTGTTGCATGATGAATCATCGCTTTAAAATCACCAAAAAGATTGAGATTCACTTGATCAAGACCCCTCATTAAAGTCTCAAGCTGAGGATGGTTTTTCAGCCAATCGTAAGTCTCTTTTGCCATGGCCTTGTGAAC
The DNA here is from genome assembly GCA_007117885.1 of Candidatus Izemoplasma sp. Classification (GTDB taxonomy): domain Bacteria; phylum Bacillota_I; class Bacilli_A; order Izemoplasmatales; family Izemoplasmataceae; genus CSBR16-104. The sequence goes on along the minus strand of SKFS01000138.1, from coordinate 9,402 downwards.
CGTCAAAGAAAGCAAAACATACGGCCGCTGAAGCGCTGAATAAAATGTTGTAATCAACGGTTTTGGTTGCGTCTTTATGGCGTTTTTTAAATACCTTCTCTGTCGGTTAAACGGTGTAATAATCTGTGTTGAATCGTGTTTGTAATCTCGCCATTGATTGAGCACATGCTGTGCTTCATCCTTCGCTAAATGCTTCATGTATTGGTGATGGTTTATAACATTCGTAAACGTATGATACGCCAAACCCGTTTTTCTAAAACTATGGCGCTTAACGAGGTTGGATGATAAACAATTAAAAACATGATACGGTTGGTCTTGATACTTTGCATGGACATAAGCAATCGGCAAAAATCGTTCCCCTTGATACGGTTGATAATATCGACGAACGGACTGATCAATAATTGTCAGTTTATCGGCGTAAAGCAAATCAGGCAGTTGTTTCTGACTCGGTTCAATCAATATTAAACGATCAAAAGCGTTTAAACGGTACGGTAATCGCTTCGTATCACGAACAACAATGACATTAAAGAGCGTTTTTAACTGATTAAAGATGTGCTCATTTCGCATTATCCTACTCACCTTATTATACCGCTTTTCTGCATCATCGGTTGTTAAAACTTCGTTTATTTTTTGGTGGCTAGGCTGCTTAAGGCGTTCCACTGTCTTTAACTCTATTTCATTTAGGGTATTTTCTACGTCTTTTTCGGTTGCCATTGCCTGCTTAAACGAACTCAACTGAACGGACGAAGGGTGTTCATGCAATGCCGTGAGATGCGTCGCATACGAGACACTCGCGTGAAAATCGTCTAACCGGGCAAAGACATTATGATACCCCTGCATAGCCATGCTATGTTCAAACATTTCTTCATCGTCTTGATAACGTGTGTACAGTTCATCATAATCCACCGAAATCATCGGTGATAAAGAGGAATCTTCCGCTTTCTTTAGGCTGTTTAAACGTCTTAAACTCTCCATCAAATACTCTTTTGAGCGGACATCGAAAACACGGAGATGAAGTGGGGAAGGCAGGCGTTGATGGGGATCAACAATTAATACGGATTGCTGGTTTAATAAACTGGTATTAATCAACTGCGTAAAAAGCCGACGAGCGTTCGTAGTTCGATCGATATCAATCAAGGTAATCGGGTGTTTTAAGCTGGTGTATGCAGCTAAGTTTTCTTTAAACAAAAGCTGGGTTTCGAAATGGGGCAGTCGATACTTTTTCCGACCTAAGTTACGTAAGCTCAGTTGATTCAAGTACCCTCTCATCGGTCGATTGAAGGGGGCTTCAATAAACTGCTTTATACGTTCTTTTTCGAGTTTACGATCACGTATCTTAAGTGTGAACGTTTTAGCCTCTTTAACAATCGTCACGCCCTCTTTCAGATAATCGCCTAAAAGATGTTCATCGATAACCTCTAAATCTACAAGCGGTAAGGCCTTAAAATAGTCATCTATCACACCATTTATTAACCACTCTTTAGACACTTTTTCGAAGGTTTGAGTTTCCAGATTATAGGCGAGTCGCCAAACAATAAGTGGTCGATCTTGATCGGCCTTTCTAAGGGTATACAATGTTTCATACGGTTGGCGATCGTTGACATCATCTGAGCGTAGTGGGTGATAACGCAAACTGCGATAATCCCCCTCTAAATCCGCGTCAAGGAGCGCCATCCACGGTAACGCTTTCCCCTCGTTTTTAAGATAGTCAGTCACAGTTTCAACCAGCTCAGTATTCGGTGCATACGTATACTGAGAAAACCGTGTAAGCTTGTGGATATGGTCAAACTGTAAAGTGAGTGTTTGCGGGGCCTTAAAATCATCGAATATCGGTCTTAACGTAGTCACATCGTAAAACATTAAACGACACTTCTCCGCCTTCACATCTAAGTGAATGAGCACGCCAAAAACAACTTGCTTAGAAGTATACGGTGTCGTATATTCGATTGAAACCGCCTGTTTTTTCAAAACAGCATAGGCAAGTTCAAAAACCGATGTTTTCACGGCAATCCCACCTTTATGATAGCTAAATTCTACCAAAAGTAGTGTATTTAATCAAGAAAACCCTATGCAATATAGGGTTTTAGCTAACAGCTCTTTTGATTGACCTTAATGTTATCAAAAATCATTTTTATGCCGCCAACACTTAACGTACTTGCGAAGGCAATCGTTCCTAACTTACCGCCTGCACCGGTAAAATACGGGGCACTAAAGACATAGATTAAACCAAACAAAATCCCTGCAAGAACGAGATACCGTTCATCGGGTAAACGTTTTTGATTGCTCATACCAACAAAGGATGCCCCATAGGCAGCCACTGCAAGAGTCAAACCAAAATCATTGATTAATGGCAACATCGCACCTGCCACCACTCCGACTAATGCGCTGGCGATAACCGGTCCTTGTTTTAAACGAATACTAAGTACATAGGTGATGACTGCCGCGACTAAACTGACCGCAATAATCGTCAATTGCTCGGACATTGTAAATGGTATAGGCCCATCTAACGCCTCACCAAGAAGGATAGCGCTGATGAGTGCTCCACTCATGGCAATCGTTCCTAGCTTCCCCCCATAACCATTATAAATCTCTTTCGCTAACACAAATATAAGACTCGCAAAAAGACTCGCTAGAATAAACGGAACAAGGCCTAAAAGAAGTGGACTACTCATCCCTACAAACGAGCCACAAAAGATGGCAACCGCGTGTTTCTTCACAAAAAAACCAGCCATTAAACCCACAAAGCCACTGGCGAGTATAGGGCCAGCCCCTAAATAAACGTGGACGATATAAGTAATGATGGCACCGACAAAAACCATAAGAAAATCTACTCTATATGAAGCGAATTTATACTCTATTTTCTTAAGCCCGATGACTTCATCACGCAAGACACGATAAAATGCCCTTAACGAGCCCAACACAAAAAACATAAAAACAACCGTAAAAACACCCTGTGTTTGAAACGTATTAATAACGGTAACAATCACTAACCAAAGGGTAAATATTAAAAGCGTTAAAAACCCTACAACCAATCGCAGTTTCATGAAGAAATAACGTTAAGCTCTTTTCCGACCTGTTCAAAAGCACGAATAGCACGATCCAAGTCTTCTTTCGTGTGACTTGCACTAATCATCACACGACAACGTCCCTTCCCTTTTGCGACCGTTGGAAAAACAATGCCGGATACAAAGACACCGTTTTCGAGTAATGCTTTAGAAAACGCCATCGTTTTCGCTTCTTCTCCAATCATGACCGGAGTAATCGGTGTTTCACTAAAGCCGATATCAAAGCCTAAATCCTTAAGTGCTTTTTTGAAGTATCTTGCATTTTCCCACAGTTGTTCTGTATACGCCTCAGTTTCCATTAAAATTTTAACCGATTCAATCGTTGCCGCAGTAGCTGCAGGAGGCAACGCCGTTGAGAAAAGCAAAGGGCGTGCACGATGAAGTAGCCATTCCTTAACATTTTTCTTTGTCGCAACATAGCCACCAACAACCCCGATGGCTTTACTTAACGTGCCAACGATAAAATCAATTTCGCCATGAAGCTTAAAGTGATCCACTGTGCCACGACCACTCTTCCCTAACACACCGCTACCGTGAGCATCATCGACATACGTCAATGCTTTATACGTTTTCGCAAGCTTTACAATTTCTGGTAGTGGTGCTAAATCGCCATCCATGGAAAAAACGCCGTCGGTAATAATAAGCACATTTTTGTATTGATGACGTTTCTCTTTCAAAATCCGTTCAAGATCAATCATATCGTTGTGTTTATACACTGCTTTATCGGCTTTTGATAAGCGAACACCATCAATAATCGAAGCGTGATTCAACGCATCACTAATAATCAAATCCCCCTTATCAGTAATGGCTTGAATCGTCCCTATATTACAGTTCAATCCCGATTGAAAACACATCACTGCCTCTTCGTGTTTAAACTCAGCAAGCAAGTCTTCAAGCGTTTCTAAAAGATCCTGATTCCCCACAATCGTACGAACACTTCCTGCACCAACACCGTATTTTTCCAATGCGTCCATCGACGCTTTTTTCACGCGGGGGTGGTTAGCTAAACCTAAGTAATTATTGCTTGATAGATTGATCACATCTTTCCCATTTAGGTTAATCACATTCGTACAAGGCCCGTAGTTAACCGGCAATGTACGGTACACACCTTGGGCTTTTAACTCATCAAGCTTTTCATCGATAAAAGTCAGTTTATTCATGTAAATCCTCCTCTGGAATCAAAACAATCTTGCCACAGTTACCACTGCCCATAATCTCTGCAGCTTCATTGACACTACTCATCGGCAACGTATGGGTAATAATATCATCTAAATGCAGCGTATTCGACTCAACCAGTTCTTTCACTTGATACCATGTTTCATAAATTTTACGTCCGACAACACCGTAAATATGAATGCCCTTAAAGACGATATCATTGGCTAAATCAAGCGTTATTTTCTCAGCTGGTATCCCTAGCAAACTCAAACCGCCACCCATTTTCAAATACTTAAATGATTGTTCAATCGCGGTTTTATTACCACTAAACTCCCCGATGACATCGACACCTTTACCGTCAGTAATTTCAAGCACACGTTCAATGACATCTTCCTCTTTTGGATTGATCACATAATCCGCACCAATCTTCTTCGCTAAGTCGCGTCGATACGCATTCACTTCAATGGCGATCACACGTTTAGCACCATAAGCAACTGCCACATCGACACCCATTAAGCCAATCGGTCCACAACCTACCACGGCAACATCTTTACCTTTAACATCAAAATGGCCCATAGTATGAACCGCATTTCCTAAAGGTTCTTGAATGGATAAATGCAAAGGATTTATATCTTTACGATTCACAAAGCAGTTTGCGGCTGGCATTTTTATGTACTTAGCAAAACACCCATCGGTGTCAACACCGATAATTTTAGTGTGCTCACAAATATGGCCTTCTTCTCTTAAACAAAACTCACATTCACCACAAATAATATGGGTTTCCGCACTAACGATATCGCCGACTTTAACCCGACTAACCTTAGCGCCAACTTTAATAATTTCACCACTAAACTCATGACCGACAGTTAACGGTAGCTTCAACCGTCCCTTCGCCCAATCGTCATAGGCATAAATGTGGTAATCTGTCCCACAAAATGACGCTGTGAGGACTTTAACCAATACTTCACCGTCATTTAAATCCGTTGATAACGTCTTTTTTGCAAAAGAAAAACCTTTCTTAGGTTGATCTTTCACCACCGCCATCATTTCTAAGTTTTTTTCAATCATGGGTAAACTCCAATCTAAATAGAATAATAACGCTTACATCATTACCATTATACCATAAATTATGGTGTAAAAAAGAGCTTTCTTGATAACTTTTTCACAGAAAAAAGCTACCGAGGTCCCCACATCGGTAGCTTCAAAAAATAAAAAGGAGTAATAGGTGAATGACGGTAACATCATTTAGCCTAATCTCAGTAGATTGGATTTCCTTAATCCGCTTTGCAAGTCTATTATCAATGATGTTAGTCTTAAATACAATGGGTCAGTGTTAGTTTACAAAGATTAATTTTCAAGTCTTTAAGTTGCTTTTTTTAGATTATTTCTCAAACAATAACGTTTTACCGGTTCTTCTTATATATTCTTTTGCGAGTTTATACGCTTTCTCAAAATCTTCTTGAGTCTCATAGTACTTTAGAAGACTTTCAAAGACAAAGCGATAATGGTGAAAATCAGGTAGTCTTTGAGGCACATTGAGTAATTCTAAGCACCATTCTTCGGTGTGCTGATCCTCATAGATGCCATTAAAATGCGCAAGCGCTATACGATACATTCTTGAATAGACAAAGTCTTTGATCACATATTCTTTGCTTAAACCTTTTTCTAACCGTTTGACGGCTTCATCTATCTGCTTCATTTGAACAAAGATGAACGCTTCAAACAGATGGCTGTAAACAACATTAAAATGACGGTTTTGGTATTGCTTCAACGCTAATTTATAATTGCCTTTACGGTACTCGATGTACGCTTTGAGAAACCACATTTCTTGATAGAGCGTTGGGTGTTCCTCACCCTCAATGGTCAGTTCAATACTACTAATGATTTTTTGGGCTTCTTGATACTGGGCAATCTCAATATACAGTTTAGCCAAAGTTAAATCCGAACTAATTTTGCGGACAAAACTTGCGTTTTCACCATGAAAAGAGGATGCCTCTTTTGCGTAATAAAGGGCATTGGTATGATGGAATAGTTTGATATAGCTATTCGCTAAATAGCTGAGCGTTAACGCGTGTGCTTTATGGACTCCATAAATCGTCATATTTCTTTTCAAATAATCGATCGCTTTTTCAATCTTTTCTTTTTTGAAATAGGCGGCACCCGTTATCAAGTTAAATACTTGTTTCTGTTTTTCTGAAAAGAAATCATAGTAGCGTTCAAGTGCATGAATTTTCTCAAAATCAATGGCATTCTTCACAGAAATTGCAAACGTTAGTCTTGCTAATTGATAATCGATTTCAAGTAATGAGTTTTTCAAAATAGGCTCAGCTTTCATTAACACTTCACACTGTTTCTTCACTTGATCTGGGTACTTATAATAAATGGCTTCATAGAGTAAATCAATGGTATTCTTATAACTTGTTAAAAGCACAGTATCGATGCAAAAATCAATATCTAACTGCTTAAATAACAACACTAACGTTTCTAAGTTCGGATAGTTTCTGCCGTTTTCAAAATCAGAAATAATCACATGCGAAAGATTCGCGGCATCAGCGATGCCGCGTAAGGAATACCCTTTTTGTAAACGTATTTCTTTAAACTCACTCGCAATAATACGCAAGTTCAGTTTTGCATACAGTTGCTCTTTCATCAAAAAACCCCTTCTATTTCAACCAATCCAATAAAATCTGATAGGTCTTTTCACGATTCAACTCATTCAGCACTTCGTGCCTTGCATCGTCGATACCAATCAACGTTAAATCGTGTTCTGGTAAAAGTTTTTGATAGAGTGCAAAGAGTTTTTCAACCCCTTGAAAGTTTTCACCCACAGGGTCTTCTTTTCCGGAAATCATTAATATCGGTACCTTAGCCGTCGCTTCGATGGCTGTCACAGTATTGGTTGCTTCAATCGTTTTAAAGAAATCTTTATAAAAGCGTTTATTATACGCATAGCCACACAGTGGATCTTCATTGTACTTTTCTACAATGGCTTCATCTTTTGTAATCCAATCAAACTTCGTTTTATGAGGAATTTTTTTAATCAAGCCATCGTTTAGCAGTTTTGCAACCCCCTCAGCTCGAACCTCATTTGATTTAAAGACGGTCATTAAACACGCCATTGTTCGCATTAATTTTGTGTAGAGCATACTATATCTTGGCAATGTCCCCATGATGATGGCTTTGTCAACATTGCCATGATAAACTTGAAGGTATCGACGTAAAATAATCGACCCCATACTGTGCCCTAACATCATAATTGGTGTCTCTTTATGGTTTTCGCGAATATGATTAATGACACCATTCACATCTTGAACAATCCCATCAAAACTATCGTCTTCGCGAAACATACCAACCTCTTGGTTCGTGCGTAAGCTCTTCCCATGTGCACGATGATCATGGGCGTATACAGCAATGCCATGCTCAGTTAAAAACTGTGCGAAATCAGCATAACGCGCGGCGTGTTCACCCATTCCGTGCGAGATGTGAAGGACTGCCTTTGGTTTTGTCTCTGGTAAAAACGATAAAACATTCAAATAACTCTCTTGAACTCCCTTTAAAAATACATGCGTTTTTTTCATAACTTGCCCCCTCAGTGTCTTCTGTGTTCATTATATCATATCTAGTTTTACTTAAGATAGTGCAAGTTTAATGTCTTCATGATACAATACATGTACATGCAATGAGGTGACGTTATGAAGAAATTGTTTTTTTTATTTTTGCTTAGTCTTTTTATTATTAATGGATGTAGCCTTCTATCCATCGATCCTTCTAAAGAATCGGAGACTCTCGAGTTTTTAGACATTTTTTATGTCAATGATCTCCATGGTGCCATTGAACCCAGTGAACGCTCAATAGGCATGGCAGCCATCGGAAACTTCCTCATCTATCAAAAAGACAAACATCCTGATGAGACAATTATTTTAGCCGGTGGCGACATGTTACAAGGCAGCGCGTTATCGAATGACACCTATGGTGCTTCAGTCATTGAAATGATGAATGTAATGGGATTTGATGCCTTCGTCATAGGTAATCATGAATTCGACTGGGGCCTTGAAAAAGTGACCCGCTATTTTGATTACTCTGACGATCATATCGCTCAGTTTCCTTTACTCGGTGCCAATGTCTTTTATAAAGGAACCGACTCGATCCCTTCAGGGATTGATCCTTACGTTATTATTGAGCGTAAAGATCTTAAAATCGGGATTATCGGTACCATTGAATACGGCATTGAAAATACTATTGCACAACAACACATCGAGGCGTATACGTTTGCCGATCCTGGACCAATTGTGACTGAGCTAACACGCTACTTAAGAGAAGATGAAAAGGTTGATATTGTCATCTTAATCACCCATGACCGGGGAACGATTAACCAGGATGTCGTGTATAACCGCCACGGGGAACATCTCGATGCTATTTTTAACGGCCACTCCCATCAAGTTTATACACGAACCGAAAACGGCATTCCGGTAATGCAATCAGGAGGCTATGGTTCCCACGTTGGGCACTTAAGACTCGAACTCAATCATCGTGAAGTGATGCGGTTTTCAATGGAAAACCTAAATCGAGAAAACGAGCCAAGACTAAACTTTATCGACTTAGAAATTCAAACGATGATTGAAAGCTATTATGCAAACTTGGATGATAACTATCAAATTGAGCTATTACCACCCGCTAAAGACATATCCCGTAATGAACTGACCGAGTGGATAGCAAAGCTTATGGTTGTTTCAACACAGGCGGATATCGGCTTTCATAACACGGGCGGCACACGGCAATCTTTGTATGCCAATCAAGATTTTAACCTCTTTACGATTTATGACATATGGCCCTTTGATAATGAGATTTTAACTTTTTATCTTACCGGAGCTGAACTCAATCTCTTTTTAGAGACGAGTCGATGGCAATACTATTATGCTAACTACGATACCTTTATTGCCGATGAACTGTATAAAATTGTCACCCATGACTTCATCTACTATCGCGATAGTAATATGATTTTACGCGATGGAATAGGTCTAGAAAAAACCGGTGTCTTTATCCGAGACTTAGCGTTTGACGAACTTAAAAAACAAACCGAAATCTATACAACTTTTGATACGACTAACCCGATTTTAACGTCCCCTGACTCCTTACATGATCAAGATGCCATTCACCCCTAACTATGACCATCTTGACTTAG
>SKFS01000122.1 GCA_007117885.1 Candidatus Izemoplasma sp. | reverse complement strand
GACGAACCTTTTCTGCGGCATTATTGGGTTGCAAAATAAACCGTTTTAGCGATTGGTAATCCTTTTTGAGAAGCGCGCGATAAATGACTTCGCCGCCCATCCCAGCCATCACTAAAACATCCGCATCCTCAGGCAAAAAGTCAATCCCTGAGGCGAGATGAGTGGCTATTTTACTTTCAAGATCGTACGCTTTAATATTGTGTTCTGCCTGAGAAAGGGGTCCTGGCTTATTGTCGACGGCGTAAGCTTTTTCAACCCCGGTGTTTTTCACAGCCATAATCGGTAGATGGGCATGATCGGTCCCAATATCGATTAGGACACGAAAGCCTTCTAAATACTTAAGCACTGTGCTTAAGCGTTCATCAAGCATTATCTTCCACCCATAAAATCTTTAAGTTTTTTGCTCCGTGAAGGGTGACGCAGTTTGCGTAAAGCTTTTGCCTCAATTTGGCGAATCCGTTCCCGGGTTACGCCAAACTCGCGGCCGACTTCTTCTAAGGTGCGTGTGCGGCCATCGAGTAAACCAAAGCGCATTCTTAAAACCTTTTCTTCGCGGTCTGTCAAAGTTTCTAATACCGCATCAAGCTCACGTTTAAGCATCTCTTTAGACGTAAACTCAAGCGGGGTTAAGGTGTCTTGATCAGCAATGAAATCGCCTAAACTTGAATCTTCCTCTTCCCCTACAGGGGATTCTAATGAAATGGGTTCCTGAGCAACTTTTTGAATAATTTGGACTTTCTCAACACTAATGCCCATCCGCTCAGCAACTTCTTCAGGTTGCGGTTCACGTTTTAACTCTTGTATGAGTTGACGTTGAGTGCGTACGAGTTTATTAATTGTTTCCACCATGTGGACAGGAATGCGTATCGTCCGAGCTTGATCGGCAATCGCCCGGGTAATCGCCTGACGAATCCACCAAGTTGCATAGGTCGAAAACTTAAAGCCTTTCGTGTGGTCAAACTTTCCGACAGCTTTAATTAAACCCATATTGCCTTCTTGAATTAAATCAAGAAATTGCATGCCTCGACCAACATACCGTTTGGCAATTGAAACAACGAGGCGTAAGTTTGCTTCGACGAGTTTGTTTTTGGCGAGTTCCCCTTTAAACAAAAGTTCTTCAACTTCTTTTTTATACGCAGGATCGATGTCATCACCCGAAGCTTGCATTTGCTCATACTGTTCCTTGGCAATTTCAGCGTAGTAAATATTTTTCGCGAGTTCAAGCTCAAGATCAGGGTCGAGCAGTTCGACACGACCAATTTCTTTTAAATACATCCTTACAGGATCATCAACCTTAATACTCACCGCTGATTCAAAGGATTTATCATGGAGTAACTCTTCTTCTATTTCCTTCGCAAAATCTAAATCAAGCATTGAGGACTCTTCTTCTTCATCATCCTCTAAAAGATCGTCGTCGTCATCGTCATCTAAGCTAAGTTTAGGCACTTTATAGGATATCATTTCCTCTTCACTTACAACATCGACATTCATTTTTTCGAGTTCTGCGATCACCTCATCAAACTCATCCGAGTTTTCATCGATGTAACGTTTAATCTCATTGACCGGTAAATACCCTTTTGATTTACTTATATCAATGAGTTCTTGAATTATTTTTTCTCTTTCCATGTTTTGCCTCCTTATTTAATTGATCAATTTCGACTTTGATACGAATTTTTTCTTTTGTTTCTTTGGCGTCTTCAAGACGTTTTTTTAATGCCTCAATGCGGTTTTTTACTAACTGTTCTTCCATGACATCGATAAAGTCTTCAAACTCGTGTTCATGGAGTGGTGTTTCTTCCGCGTCTACATACGTTTCAAAATAGGCTTTTTGCGCATCACTTAAGCGCTCCTTAAAGAGTTTTTTAACGATGCAACTATGTTTATTAAATTCGTAATACTCAAAGATTTCAAGTTCAATGTCGCGTGCATTCTTATCGTTGAACAAGGCATCTTCAAAATGATATTTAAACCGTCTAACGTAACTTTCATCCTTTAAGAAATAACGGATAAAACCCCGTTCAGCTTTTACAAACTTGTTAGTGATCGCGATTTTTGGAATCTTTTTATAGGTTGGATAACTTTTTCGACGCACGGATTTAAAGTCTTCGACAAGAATATCATAACTTGCGTTGAAGTCTTTACTCATCCGTTGTAAATAGTGATCTTGACGGTAGTTACTTAAGTTTGCAATGCGCTTAAACACAGCATTTTTAAATTTCTCAACTTCGGTGACTTTCTCTTTGTTTACTTTGCTGAGTTCGCGTTGGTAATGGTAATCATGACTATTTAACGCTTCATTAATTTTTTGCTGAAAGGCTTCGTTCCCATACTTTTGAATAAAGTCGTCAGGGTCTTGGCCTTTATCTAACGTAACGACACTGACTTCAAACTGAGCTGCTTCTAACCTGTCTACAAACTTAGCGGTCGCCTCTTGTCCAGCCGCATCGCCATCAAAACAAAGCACAATTTGTTGGGTACTGCTTTTCAATGTTTGAATATGTTGTTCAGTCAGTGCTGTTCCCATAATCGCAAGGCTTTCTTCAAGGCCTGCTTGGTAGGCACTCATAACGTCCATAAAGCCTTCGAATAAAATCGCTCTTTGGTGTTTTTTTATCGCGGCTTTTGCACGATGGTAATTGTAGAGCACCTGACTTTTTTCAAAGACCGGTGTATTAATTGTGTTAATGTATTTCGCAAGCCGCTCATCGTCATGGTAAGTTCGACCCGAAAAACCAATGACATCCCCTTGTGGGGAGTGTATTGGAAAGATAATCCGCTGGTAAAACACATCATAGACGGTTTCGCTTTCTTGGGCTAAACCTAAATCGAGTAAATCACTTAGCAACACTTCTTTTTGCCTTAAGGTTTGGGTTAAGGCATCGTGTTTTTTAGGTGCTAAGCCCACGTTAAAGTGTTCTAAGGTTGCCGTTTTAAACCCGCGTTGCTGTAAATAGGTTAACGCCTCGATGCCCTCTTTTGTATGATGTAACACATCGTGAAAGAAATCGGTGGCGTCTTGGTTAATTTGATAGTACTTCCGTTTTGGATCATCAACAAACGTTTGATCTAAAGGAACGTTTGCTCGGTCGGCTAAATAGTGCAATGCTTCTCTTGAGGTCATCTGTTTTGTCTCTTTAACAAAGGTCAAGGCATTGCCACTCGCTTTACATGAAAAACAATGGTATAACTGCTTATCTTCACTGACTGAAAAAGACGGCGTTTTTTCATGATGAAAAGGGCATAAACCAAAATGGTTTTTGCCTTTTTTTTGCAGTGGAGTCACTTCTTGAATCAGTTCAACAAGATCGATCTTATCAAGAATCTCCTCAACTAATGTGTCTTTTGTTTCAGCCATAATCTCACCTAAAATCGCACGGCTTTTTCCACATAAGCAATCAGTTCATCGCGAGTATAACGGACTTGTTCCATCGTATCCCGATTGCGTAATGTATAGGTTCCATCTTCGAGGGATTGATCATCGACCGTGACCGCAAAAGGCGTTCCAATTGCGTCTTGACGGCGATAGCGTTTACCGATTTTACCGGTTTCATCATACGTGACCATAAAGTATTTTGCAAGCTGCGCTTGCAACGCGAGTGAGGCCTCTTTATGGCGTTTCTTGATAAGCGGTAAAACGGCGATTTTATACGGTGCGAGCGCGGGGTGAAGTCTTAAGTTAATTCGCGTCTCCTCGTTTTCTAAAGTTTCCTCATGGTACGCTTCATGCAGTAAAGCCAAGAAGAGTCGTTCTACGCCTAAGGCGGGTTCAACGACATACGGTAAAAACTTCTTCCCAGTTTCTGCGTCTAAGTACTCTAAGTTTTCACTTGAGTGTTCTTGATGCTGGCGAAGATCATAATCCGTACGACTTGCAATGCCCCATAACTCATCAAAGCCCCAAGGATAGCGATACTCAATATCGGTTGTCGCATTAGAGTAGTGTGAGAGCTCATCCTCAGCATGGTCTCTTAACGTAAGATTATCTTCGTGAATGTTTAGATCGATTAGAAAAGTTTTACAGACGTTTTTATAATGTTCAAACCAAGCCATTTCAGTGCGTGGTTCACAGAAAAACTCGAGTTCTAACTGTTCGAACTCACGGGTTCTAAAAATAAAGTTTCCCGGGGTAATTTCATTGCGAAAACTTTTACCGACTTGACCGATGCCAAAAGGCAGTTTTTTCCGCAGCGAACGTTGAACATTTTTAAAGTTTAAAAAGATACCTTGCGCCGTTTCAGGGCGTAAATAGATCGCCTGCGATTGATCATCTAAAACACCTTGCGATGTTTTAAACATGAGATTAAACTGTCGAATCGGCGTAAAGTTATGCTTTTTACAGTTTGGACAAGGCACATTGTATTCGTGAATATACGCTTCTAAGGCGTCGACACTTAAACCATCCGCTTGAAATGAAGGATCGTGAGCTTCGATTAAGTGGTCAGCACGATGGCGGGTATTGCACGCTTTACAATCGATGAGGGGATCGTTAAAGCCATCGATATGGCCACTGGCTTTCCAAACGCTCGGATTGAGTAAAATACCTGAATCTAAGCCGACATTGTACGGATCTTCTTGGATGAAGCGTTGCCACCAAAGCCGTTTGATGTTGTTTTTAAGTTCGACCCCTAAAGGACCGTAGTCCCAAGTGTTCGCAAGGCCACCATAAATTTCGCTTCCTTGAAAAACGAAACCATAGTTTTTTGCGTAGTTAACGAGTTCTTCCATTGTAATTTTCATGTTTTCACCTTCTATAGTAATGTCATTAAGAGCTTTTTCGCTTTCGAGGAAAAAGCTAAGTGGTTTTGATAGAGCGCATCAATGATTTGCATTAATGCTTTTTGTTGCTTTAGGTCGATATTTTGGCTTTTAAACGTCAAAACATCACAGTGTAGATAATAGTGTAAAGGGTGATATAAAGCCGCGGGAATTAGTTTTCTTTCTGGATTTTTGTGACGCGGACACGCGATTAAACCGGTGCCTTCTTCCATCACTAAATCTTCCGTCTCAGAGCACAGATAACAGTGCTTAAACTGTATTAAATACCCTAAAAAAGCCAACAATTTCATCTCAAAGACCATCAATAACTCAAGACTGTCCTCACGGGCATTGAGCGCATGGATAAACTTCTTGAGAAAACGAAAGAGCTTTGGATGGTCATCCGTTTCCGTGACATTGTAATAGATTAAATCATTAACCGTACTGAGAATGGTCGTTTTAATTAAGTCCTCTTTAATGGCCTTTGTGTAACGTTCTATCGTGCCTTCTTTTAGTGTTGGCAACGTTCCTTTAGACAGTGTGATTGTCGCTAAGGTTCCTGCTTGAACAAGGTGGCGTAAAGGGTTTTGCATTTTTTTAACGCCGCGTGCAAGGGCACTCTTTTGTCCTTCAGGCGTATACAAGTAGACCAACTTACTGTGCTCTTGATAATCGATGGTTTTTAAAATATAGGCCTCGATGGACGCGTCCATTATAAGCTATCCTTGTAGCCAAAGTTTTTTAAGTAGAGTTCTTTGTTGCGCCAGTTCTTTACTACTTTACAGTGCAAGTCAAGATAGATTTTCTCACCGAGTAAGTCAAGAATATCCTTGCGCGCCTCACTGCCTATCTTTTTAATCATCGCACCGCCTTTACCGATAATAATCCCTTTTTGGCTATCGCGCTCAACGATGACGGTGGCATGAATGGAAAGCAAGTCATGGTTTTTTTCATCACGATCGATATGATCGATTAACACCATCACACTGTGAGGAACTTCTTCATGCGTATGATGCAACACTTTTTCACGGATTAGTTCGCTAATCAAGAATTTTTCAGGATGGTCGGTTAGTTGATCGCTAGGGTAGTACTTTGGACCTTCTTCTAAATACTTTTTCAAGTCTTTAAGCAACGGTTTTGTGTACGTTCCTTGTAAGGCAGAAATCGCTAAGACTTCTTTGAAAGGATACCGTGCTTTATACTTTTCGATGAGATCATTTAAGCGATCGATATCTTTCGTTAAATCAATTTTGTTCACAACTAAAACCACCGGGGTTTTAACGACACTTAGATGATCTATAATCGTTTCATCGACCGCTGAAATTGGTTCAATACCGCTGATCATAAAAATGACTAAATCAACGGCATTTAGCGTTCTTAAAGCGGTTTCTGTCATGTACTTACCTAAGGCATGTTTCGGTTGATGAATGCCCGGTGTATCGATAAAGATAATCTGACTATTGTCATCATTATAAATGCCTCGAATCGTATTGCGGGTCGTTTGTGGCTTGCTTGATGTAATGGCCACTTTATGGTTTAAAACATGGTTTAAAAACGTCGATTTTCCGACGTTTGGTTTGCCAATAATACTGATGAACCCTGATACATGCATTAAAGGTCCTCCTCAGTAAAGCCTAAGGGGAGAAGCTCTTTATTGAGCAGGGTAGTCATATTGCCTTTGGCGTCGCTTAAATAAACCGGTGTGTCATCGGCCATCAGTTCACGCATGACCTGACGGCAAGCACCACAAGGGGATACGATATGCGCTTTATCGGTTGTCACTAAAATCGCTTCGATGTCATCTTTGGTGTACCCTGCGGCATAAGCGGTAAAAAGCGCTGTGCGTTCGGCACAGTTCGATAGACCATACGAGGCATTTTCAATATTAACACCGGTAATCACTTTGCCGTTTTTTAGTTTAAGTGCCGCCCCAACGCGAAAGTTAGAGTACTTTACATAGGCGTGTTTTAACGCACCTTGTGCGGCTTTAAATAATGATTGTTCCATTGTTTCCTCCTAACGTCGCAACTCAAGGGCATCAAGGATGGTTCGTTGCATTGAAAACATCCTTTCCGCTTCAAGTTCGTCTTGATGATCAAAGCCAATCGCATGTAAGAACCCATGAATCACTAAAAACGCGAGTTCTCGTTCAATACTATGGCCTAAGTCTTTCGCTTGTTCAAAGGTTTTGTGCAGTGCGATAAAAACATCGCCGAGTTCATTATCTTCGTCACTTGGAAAAGTTAAAACATCCGTGACGGTATCGTTGTTGCGGTAATCGCGATTGAGTTCTTGAATCTTCTCATTAGAAACAAGAATGATATTGATTACTTTCTTCTTTGGCGTAAAGGTTTTCTTATACGACTTTTTAAGCACCCGTTTAATTAGCGGTTGATAGTTTTCTTCGTTGACTAAATTAATGATATTCATCGTCATACCTCGCTAATATTTTTTGAATTAACGGGTGTCTAATGACATCGATACGTTCAAAACGCACGACGTTTATGCCTTTAACGTTTTCAAGTAGTTGCGTGGCATGAATCAAACCACTGACGGTTTTAGGGGGTAAATCAATTTGCGTGATATCGCCCGTCACAACCATTTTAGAGTGAAAACCTAAACGGGTTAAGAAAAGCTTCATTTGACCCTGTGTAGTGTTCTGTGCTTCGTCTAATATAACGTAAGCGTCGTTTAACGTTCGTCCACGCATGTAGGCAAGCGGGGCGATTTCAATGACACCTTTCTCAATTAAATCATCGGTTTGCTTGCGACCGAGCACTTCATAAAGCGCATCGTATAACGGCCGGAGATAAGGATCAATCTTCTCTTTTAAATCACCGGGTAAAAACCCTAAGTTTTCGCCTGCTTCAACCGCTGGACGCGTAAGAATGATTTTCCGGATATCGCCATTTTTTAGTTTGCTCACTGCGTGCACAACGGCAACGTATGTTTTTCCCGTTCCGGCTGGACCGGTGGAGAAGACTAAATCGTTTTTCTCGATGGCTTCGATGTACCGTTGCTGATTAATCGTTTTTGCGTAAATCGGTTTACCTGTCAAGGTCTTGGTTATTTCAACGCGTTTTAAGTAGTGATCAAGCAAGGTATCCACATCATTTTCTTGCACCATTTTAGCGACATAAATAACATCGCGTTCACTAATATGAATGTCAGCGTTCACTAGGCGAATCAATGTCTCAAAGGTCGCTTCTAACCAAGCGATAATCTCAGGGTTATCGGTATTGACGTAAATCGCTTCGCCTTTAGTAAAAATCGTTACATTAAACAAACTATTTAACACGTTTAAATGGCGATCGTGAACCCCGATCACCTCACTAAAAGTATGAATGTTTTTAAACGCTGTCTTTATCGGTTTAAAGTCCAAGTAATCATTCTCCTTTTCAAGTTACATCTATTATACCACATAAGCATTCAAAGCTCGTACGGAAAAAATAAACGGTGAAAAATTTTCACCGTTCTTTTTTACTACCTATTTTTTTCCCTTATTCTGTCTTTGCTTAATCTTTTTCGATACACTCGGTTTAACGTAATATTCGCGTTTACGAGCTTCCGCAAGGGTACCTGAACGTGAAACATCGCGTTTAAATCTTCTTAACGCGTCTTCCAATGTTTCATTATCACGAACGACTGTTTTTGCCATGAGGTCTCCCTCCTTC
>SKFS01000109.1 GCA_007117885.1 Candidatus Izemoplasma sp. | reverse complement strand
TATGTTTCGGTTTAATCAGACTTTTTAAGGCGATTTCAGCGTTTTTAATATTGAACTCGAAATTAAACGCTGTGCAATAAAACAATACCCTTTTTAACGCCCCTTCAAGCTCCCGAACGTTATTATCAAATACGCTTGCAATGTACTCAATGACTTTCCGTGGTATTAAGTCCTTATCACTTGTTTCAGCCATCATTTTTTTCTCAAGGATTTTTATCCGGTGATCTAAGTCTGGGCGGTTGATGTCAACCGAGACTCCCCATAAAAAGCGTGACGTTAACCGTGACATAATGTCTTTAAGGTCGTTGGCACTACGATCGGACGTAATAACGATTTGCTTACTCTGTCCGTGAAGCATTTCAAAGAGTTTAAAAAACTCAATCTGTGATTTTTCTTTTTTAGCTAAAAATTGTATATCGTCAACCAACAAGACATCAACATCACGATACAAATCATAGAATTCATCGTATTTCTTTTTGCTCGCTAAGCGGACATATTCTTCAACGAAGTGATCGGCTTTAACGTAGACGACCTTTTTCTTAATATTACTTTCTAAGATGTAATTTCCGACACATTGCATAAGGTGGGTTTTACCTAACCCTACATCCCCAAAAATATAAAGTGGGTTTGCGACAATACCAGGTTGATCGGCGATTTTAATCGCGGACGTATACGCTAAACGGTTTGAGTTCCCGACGACAAAGTTATCAAAACTATAACTCGGGTTTAAATTGGATTGATAGTCTCTTTGAGTAAAACTTTCGTCCGCTTTTGTGTAATCGAGTGTTTTTTGATCGCTAAGCTCCTGTTCTGCTTGGTCTTTAGTGATTAGTTTATAACGATGCGTTTCACTCATATAGCGTTCTAACATACGATTCATTTTATTAAGATAAAGCATCTCAATCCGTTTTTTAATAAAATCATTCTCGACAATTAAATAGATATAGTTATTATAAATTTTAAAAATCGAGTCAATCGACTCAATCGTTTCATGGTAAGATTGCTCTTCAAAAGAGGCAGCCAACTGGCTTTTTATTTCATTCCATATATCGATGTGTTCTTGCATTGTATCACCCCTATAATTGCATATCTAGTTTAGCATAAAGATAGACTAAAAAAAACAGATTTTTCTCGACATAAAATGGGGAAAACTTTTTGACTCAACGCGATGTTTGTGCATAAGTATAACCCTATAAACAGCTATATAAAGAGGATAATATAGTTTTCCACACTCTCCCCAAAAAGACTTTTACACAAATCCACATTTCCACATTTGAAAATGTCGAAATATGATAATTAAGCCATTATTATGTGTGGAAAACTTTATTATAATTTTTCCAAACTGAAAAGTTTGGTCATTGCTATTGACAGAGTGATGTAATTTATATATAATTGTAAAGCATGGTTTTTCACAAATGAATTGGAGGTGTTGATCATGAAAAGAACATATCAACCAAACACACGAAAAAAGGCAAAGAAACACGGGTTTCGCGAACGTATGGCTTCAGCCACTGGAAGAAGAATCTTAGCGAGACGTAGAAAAAAAGGTCGCAAACAACTTACAGTATCCTCTTAAAACCGTCTTTTAATAAACTTGTAAACACCTGAAAAAGAAAGATTTTTTAGGTGTTTTTTATTTTGGGAGGTAGCTTTATGAAAAAAGCGTATCGAGTTAAGAAAAACCGTGATATTGAAGCAATTCTGCACTATCGTAAAGGGGTCCATTCCACATCCTTTAAGGTGTTTAAGAAACCCCAAAACAATGGCACGCATTTTCGTTTTGCTGTCAGTGTGCCAAAAAAGTTTGGCAATGCAGTAAAACGAAATCGTATTAAAAGACAAATTCGATCAGTGATCGCACAACTGCCGATAGCTCAAGGTTGGGACATTTTAATTATCGTTAAACCGATGGCGAAGGAATTAACGTATTCGAGCCTTGAGAAAGAACTGGTTATTTGTCTTACAAAACAACAACTTCTTGAGGTGAAAGTATGAGTATGAAATTTAAGTTTAGTATTTTTGCACTATTGATGGTCTTAGTTTTAACCCTTTCAGGATGTAACACGGCACATTATGATATGGGTGTGGGTGAAACATTCTTATCGATTGACGCGGTTGAAGCGGATAATACAAATAATACCTTACGTATTGCTAGAAGTAATCAAAGGGTTTTAACTGTCAGCTACGATGAGCTTTTTACAGATTTACCGGATCGCGATATTACCGTGCAGTTAAACCGTGATAGCGGCTATATCGAATGGCGTTATGTCGACGACGATCAATGGGAGAACCTTGTTTTAATGGAAACATATGAAGCGGAATCATCAGGTTTTGGATGGGTTCAATGGATTGTCAATCAAATCGCTGAGCTAGTCTTTTATGTCAGCCGATTAGCGGGTGGGTATTATGTTGTAGGACTCGTGGTTATTACCGTATTGATTCGACTTCTAGGTTGGCCAATTTATGCCAAATCTAACGCCACACAAATTAATATGACGATGGCGCAACCGGAGCTCGATAAACTAAAGCAAAAATATCAAGGAAAAACCGACAGAAAAAGTCAAGAAATGATGCAACAAGAAACGATGCGGATTTATAGAGAATACGGGATTAATTTTTTCGGCTGTATATTGCCACTTTTACAGATGCCAATCTTTATTGCCATGTATCAAACCGTTCGACGGATTCCACTGACACCAAGATATGTTAATGAACTTAATTTTGATTTCTTGTGGTTTAATTTTAGGGATGAACCTGTCTCACCATTTTATAGTCCTGAGAACATCACTTTTATTCTCTTAGCAGCGATTGTCGGGATTACAATGTACGCGTATCAACAATACGCAATGAAAAAACCAGAAGAACTCCAAAACAAAAAGTTCCGTACTGCCCAACAGATTCAGTCCGAAAAAACGATGAAATATATGTCTTATTTTATGGTTTTTATGCTTGTTTTTATCGCGTTTACCAATCTAGGGATCGCATTTTATTGGATTATTGGGAACTTACTACAATTTATTCAAACGCGCCAAAATCGTAAGCAGATGATTAAAAAGTTAGCTGAAAGAAAAAAAATGGTGTAAGGAGAGTTGAGTATGAAACGATTAAATATTGAAGCAAAAACATTAGAAGAAGCAAAAAAAGAAGCTATTGAAACATTTCGTGTCAATGAAAAGTTTATTACCTTTAATGTAGAAGAGAAGAAATCACTTCTCGGTTTTAAACGGACAGTGAATGTTGAAGCGGTTCTCGATGTTGACATAGTTGAGCTCGGCTTAAAAACGTTAGAAGATTTGTTTAAGAATATGGGCGTTGATGCCACCATACAAGTTAAAACGGAGAATAATGAAGTTTACTATACAATCGACACTGATGAAAACCCAGTTTTAATCGGTAAAAACGGGAAGACATTAGAAAGCATTCAGTTTTATTTACGTAATCTTCTCAACTTGTTTACTGAAGAACACGCGATGATTGTGGTTGATATCGGTGGCTATCGCGCCAACCGTAAGAAGCAACTCGAAATTCTTGCTACAAAGACCGCTAAAGAAGTCGCAAGGACAAAAGTTGAAGTTAGATTAAGTCCGATGAATGCGTATGAAAGACGGATTATTCACACTAAACTCTCTGAATGGCGTGACGTGGTCACAAAGTCGGAAGGCGAAGCGCCTAGACGGTATTTAGTGATACGTCCTAAACGAAAATAATGAAGTTGATTGTTGGCTTAGGCAATCCAGGAAAGAAGTACTTTAATACCCGTCACAACATCGGATTTTTGTGTCTTGATAAGTATGCCCATGATCATAACTTAAAGTTTAAGAAACACCGCAAGTTTAAAGCGGAAGTTGCTGAGATTTCTGGGGCGATCTTACTCAAACCACAAACATACATGAATTTATCGGGATTCAGTGTCGTTAAAGCACTGGATTACTACGGGATTGATAAAGAAGATATCTTTGTCATTTACGATGACTTGGATTTACCAACGGCAAAAATACGGTTACGTTATCAAGGAAGTTCGGGAGGTCACAAAGGCATGATGAGCCTTTTTGATCATCTTAAAACCAAAGAGATTAAACGCTTGAAATTTGGCATTGATAGGCACCCTGAACTGGATGCAAAAGAGTATGTTCTTCAACCGTTTTATAAAGTCGATCTCGATGAGGTATTAAAAAGCATCAACACAGTGAGTAAAATCATTGATGATTTTATTAATGATAAGCCGTTTAATCAAATTATGACGGAATACAATTAACCCTTTTTAAAGGGTTTTTTTGTGCCATTTATAAAAGTATGATACAATACGATTAAGTTGGTGAACCCCTAGTTTAAGGGCGTTCGCCCAGAGGTGTGTTATGGAGTCGATTTTTAAGTATTTAGAGACAACGCCGTTTGTCAAAAAACTAAAAGAAGAGTTGAGCCGCAATGACCGGCTCTATTTTGGCGAACCGACTGCGGATGTAACGTTGCTGATGATTCTTTTGATTGAAAGAATCACAAAACGCACTGTTGTTGTGGTTAACCCGAATCTCTATCAAGCACAAACAATGTATGATACCTTGCATGAAGTCCATCCTCATGTGCGGTTTTTCCCTCAAGATGAGTTCATTACGACAGAAATGTTGGCGATGAGTGAAGAATTGAAGTTTGAGCGATTGAGCACCATCCGCGCACTGATTGAAGAAGACCAACACATTGTGATTACTCATCCAACCGGCTTTATTAAGAAAATGTTGCCGTTAGCGCATTATAAAAAAGCCATTAAACCTTATGGAGTCGGCGACACGATTGACGTGGATGATTTTCTCAATACCTTAGTCTACTATGGGTACCGCCGAACAACGACGGTGGAAAATGTCGGAGAGTTCGCTCAAAGAGGTGGCATTATCGATCTTTTTATTGCTGAGCATCCGCAGCCGATTCGGATCGATCTCTTCGACACTGAAATCGACTCAATCCGTCATTTTGATGTCAACACTCAGCGCTCTTTAGAACACCGAGATTCCTTTACCATTATGCCTCGTACTGAGTTTTTTTATGATGACCAAAGTAAACAAACCATGATCGAGAACGTGCAGAAAGTTATAACCAAGGAAAGTTTTAATAAGGAAGCAGAAGAGCGGATTAAAGAGGAGTTAGAGGCACTTTCTGAACACCAGCGTCTCGACCAGCTCTCACGATACATGCGGTATTTGAGTCCTTCTTTAGAAACCATTACTGATTACCTTGAGACACCGATTGTCATCTATCTGGATGAACAAAGGATTAAAAATCATTATCAGGGTATTGTTAATGATTTAACCGATTGGGTCTTAGAGGGTGATGACTATGTTAAACTAAACTTTGATTTTATTGTTGATATAGAGACGGTTCGCCCTTATAAATCAATTATTTTTAACCCCTTATCTGGTCAAAACAATAATCAAATGATACGGTTGAATGGTAGAGAGAGCTTTGCCTATCATAATGATTTTCAAATTCTGAAAAAGGATTTAATGCAGTACGACCACAAAAAGACTGTGCTCGTTTCATTGACCGATCATTCACGTTTTGATCATCTTGAATCCTTGTTTGAAAATGAGGGTGTGTTACACTTAGTCAAACCTAATGAAGCGCTTTATCCAAAACGTATAAATGTTGTTATGACTGCAATTCCAGTTACGTTTGAGTGGGATGATGCGGACCTTATTGTCCTGAATGAAAGAATCATTTATCGTGAAAGAAAGTTCCAAACACCAAAATATAAGAGCGTTTTTAAGGATACAAAGAAACTTAGTACAGCGAAAGAACTCACCAAAGGCGATTATATTGTTCACTATGACCATGGTATTGGTCGATTTTTAGGGATCAAGACCATGGAGTTTGCGAATTTTGTGAATGATTATATTATGATTCAGTACCGTGGTGAAGATACGCTGTATATTCCTGTTGAAAACATTCATCTAGTTCAAAAATTCGTGGCTCACGAAGGCATTCAACCGAAGCTTAGCAAACTTGGAGGGGTTGAATGGGCGAAGACGAAAGAAAGAGTTAAACGAAAAGTTAAAGACATTGCTGACTACTTAATCAAACTATATGCTGAACGGAAACAGATTAAAGGATTTGCGTTTAGTCCAGATAATGACTTAATGGATAGTTTTGAAGCCGATTTTCATTTTGAAGAAACAGAAGATCAACTCAAAGCCATTCGCGATGTTAAACACGATATGGAACAACCCCAACCGATGGATCGATTAATTTGTGGCGATGTTGGCTACGGTAAAACTGAAGTGGCATTAAGGGCCACGTTTAAGGCGGCTTTAGATAATAAACAAATTGCCTATTTAGCCCCCACGACAGTTTTGGCAAGGCAACACTATTATACCTTCAAAGAACGGTTAGAAAAACATGGGATAAAAACCGCATTACTCAATCGCTTTGTTACAAGAAAAGACCAAAACAACGTCATCAAACAACTTAAAGTTGGCACGATTGACGTGGTGATTGGGACCCATCGTTTATTATCAAAAGACATCGTTTTTCATGACTTAGGCTTGTTGATTATTGATGAAGAACAACGTTTCGGTGTTGAACACAAAGAAAAAATACAAGCACTAAGAAGAAATGTTGATGTTTTAAGTTTAAGCGCAACACCGATTCCAAGAACATTGCAGATGTCTTTATCGGGGGTTAAAAAGATGAGTTTACTCGAAACCCCACCGAAAAACCGACTTCCAGTTCAAACCTACGTCTTAGAACGGAATGATCATGTTATTAAAGATGCGATTGAGCGCGAGCTGGCAAGAGGTGGACAAGTTTTTTACCTATATAATCGCGTAGAAACGATTGACTTAATAGAAGATAAGTTAGCACGGTTAGTCCCTAATGCACGTGTCGTCTATGCTCACGGTAAGATGAGCCGCATCAGTTTAGAGAAAGTGATTACGGAGTTTCTTAATCATCAGTTCGATGTCTTAGTCTCAACGACGATTATTGAAACAGGCATCGATATACCTAATGCCAACACCTTAATTATTCACGATGCAGATTACTTAGGATTGTCACAGCTTTATCAAATCCGGGGGCGTGTGGGACGCAGTAATCGAATTGCTTATAGCTATTTAATGTACCAAAAAAACAAACAGTTAACGGAAGAGGCAAGCAAACGCTTGCGTGTAATTAAAGAATTTACAGAACTCGGAAGTGGCTATAAGATAGCCATGAGAGATCTCGCGATACGGGGTGCCGGTGACATTTTAGGGACACAACAATCAGGATTTATCGACAGTGTTGGTATGGATCTTTTCTTGGATATGTTGAAAGAAGCTGTCAGTGCAGAACAAGATAATGAGACGGTTGTTCAAGCCATCGAGAAGCAAAAACAAGCGATAAAAATTGCTGTCGATAAGACCATTGATGAAAAATATATAGCGGATGAAGATACCCGTGTTGATTTACACAAACGATTCAATCAATTGACTTCAAGCAACGATGTGATCGTTTTAATCGACGAATTGAACGATCGTTTTGGCGAAGTTCCTTCTAAACTCGTCGTCTATATGATGTCAAAGCTCTATGAGCATCTTGCGGTCAAACATGGCATTGAAAAAGTCTTTGATAAAAAGAGAACTTTAGAACTCATCTTTAGTAAAGAAGCAACCCAAAGGCTAAATGGAGAGGCTTTATTCCATAAAGCTTCAGAGCTTCCTGAAGCTATCAAGTTGTTTAAAGCACAAAATCAAGTGCAAGTTCACATCGAGAAATACCGCGTTGAAAAACACTTTTTAACGTATTTAGTTGAACTGCTTGAAGCTATTTAAAAACTTTATTAATAGAGCGTTTATTTTATCTTAAACGCTCTTTTTTTATGAATCGATATTGACACTAAATCAACCCTTTGATATAGTTGTCTTGGATTGATTCATGCGGCGTACCAAAAGCTATTAGGAGGCAAAGCCTTCTAAAATAGTGGTACCCTTTTTATTTTTTTGGAGGCTAGGATGAAAGAAAAATATGATGTAATCATTGTTGGTAGTGGACCTGCAGGCATTTTTACGGCCTATGAACTCATGGTAAAGGCGCCATCCTTGAACGTTTTATTGATTGATAAAGGCAACGATATTTATCATCGAAAATGTCCAATTTTAGAGAAAAAACGTCAAAAGTGCCCACAAAACAAAGAAGGTGTGAGTGGTTGCTATCCCGCCTGTTCAATCACCAGTGGTTTTGGTGGGGCAGGCGCGTACTCTGATGGAAAGTTTAATATTACCAGTGAATTTGGCGGTTGGATGAGTGATTACTATGATGACTTCGAGGTTGAAGAGTTGATTGATTATGTCGATCAAATCAACCTTAAGCACGGGGCCCCTCAAACGATTACAGATCCTAACACAGATAACGTTAAAGCGATTGAAAAAAGAGGATTAGCCACAGGATTAAAACTTTTAAGAGCGAAAGTTAGACATTTAGGGACTGAAGAAAACCTCGCGATATTAAAGAGAATCTATGAGGGATTAAGCGACACGATGACCATGAAGTACCGACATGAAGTACTCGATGTGATGATAGAGGGAGATAAAGTGCTCGGTGTTCAATGTCAAGATGAACACCACCAACTTCAC
>SKFS01000065.1 GCA_007117885.1 Candidatus Izemoplasma sp. | reverse complement strand
TAAAAAAGATCGCTACAAGTAGCTCGGCAGAAATAATGATCGCTAGTTGCCATTCTCTCATCACTATAAAAAATACGAGTAGTACGATACTAAGCATTAAAACAATCCAAAGCATCGATTTTGCTGCGTGTAATTCTTTCATTTTTTCTCTCCTTCTTACTCTTCATGTTTTATGATTATACCATTGAACAATCACGATTTCCACCCAACTCCGCGATTTTTGTCCACGATTTAGGTAAAACACAAAGGGTTATCACCCAACCTTTTTCTCACCTTATGCTGACTGCATACACGCTTTTTGAAAGCTTTTTATTTAAAATCTCTACTGATTTACCTATCATAAAGCCTTAATCTATGGCATAATTAGACCATCTAAAAGTCTTGTCTTCAAATCTTTCTATGCCAAATCGTGTGATTGAGGTAGTGAAAAATGATAAAAATACGTTGTTATGAAGAAACCGATTTCGATGAAGTATTTGCAATCATCAAAACGAAGTTTTCTTTGGCAGAAACGGATAATAAGACGTTACCTGTCCCAACTTTTTTAGTGTATGAAAAACTCAAAAAAAGTGTCCCTAAGGACATGCTAGTCGCCGTTAAACAAGGAACTGTTATCGGGTTTTTTGGTGGATATTACTTAGACAATATCAACTCACACCCCAAAGGGTTTTTAACTCCTATCGCTTGGCATGGTGTTTTAGAAAGTGAAAATAAACGTCTGGTTTTATCGACGCTTATTGCCCATATGAGTCAGCACAATATTAAGCAAAAGACCTATAACTTAGTTGTGCTTGTTCATGCCTATGACCAAGAGACTCAAGGAATTTTATTTGATTTAGGTTATGGTGGAATGACGATTGACTATGTTCGTGGTCTTGAGACGGTTCCTGTAAAACTGAGTCCAGAGATCACCATAAAAGCTGTTGAATTGAGTGACCTAAATCGTTTACTTCCATTGTTTAGAGGGATTCAAGATCATTTAATGGGTTCACCTATATTTTTACACGATGATGATCCGTACACCTCAATTATTGATGATTATACCAAACAGCTAAAAGAAGGTGGAAACGGCTTATTTATGGCATGGCATCACGATGAAGTGATTGGGTACATAAAATACACGACAAAAACCATCAACCGTCAAGAACTGAACGACGGCTTCACCTTAGGTATCAACGGGGCTTATATACTCCCTAATTATCGAAGTAAAGGAGTTGCTGAAGCTTTGTTGAATCGCCTTATCGAATACACACAAGAAATCGGTTATCAACATATCATGACCGACTGTGAGTCCGCTAACTTTTCTGCCAGTTCATTTTGGGGTAAATATTTCACTGTTTATAGTCTCGGATTCTTACGTCACATTAACGAACTCAAATAAACTAAAGGGATGCGAATCGCATCCCTTTAGCTTAGCTACTAACTCATTGTTTTTTCTTTACGGCGTTGCATCGTAGCGATAAACTTCTCGACGACTTTAGGATCAAACTGTGTTCCAGAATGGGCTTTAATTTCAACGAGTGCCTCTTCGACAGTTAACACTTTGCGATACGTTCTTTTCTCTATCATTGCATCAAAGGCATCAGCGACCGCAACAATGCGTGCTTCTAATGGAATGGCTTTCTTCGCCAAGCCTCTTGGATAACCCTGGCCGTCATAATGCTCATGATGAGCATATACTATGTTTGCAATATCTGAATACTCTGGAACAGAAGAAAGAATTTTGAATCCTGACCCAGGATGTTTTTTTATAATGGCATACTCTTCTTTTGTGAGGAGCGCTGGTTTATCTAAAATTGTTTCAGAAATATTGATCTTACCGATATCATGAAGCCGCGCTGCGAGTTTTACCCGATTAATGAACTGACTATTCTGATTGAACTCTTTCGCGATCTCTTGAGCAAGCTTACTAACACGTTCTGAATGGATTTTTTCACGAGGACTTTTCTCAAAGAGTGTCGTCATAATAATATCGACCGTCTTCTTCGATATACTCGAGCCTTCATAAACTTTGTTTTCAAGAAGTTTTACAACGGCTTCGTTAAAGCTCTCTGTTAAGGGTTTGTTGGCATTGTTTGAAACCCCATAACCATAGCTCAGTTTAATGGTTATGTCATAACGATCAATTTGCTGCGTCTGCTGTAAAATTTCACCTATGATTCTATCGATATAACTCTCTGAATAACCTTCAGCGATCATAGAAAACTCATCACCACCGGTTCGATAAACACTCACCTGAGGATAACTCGCTACAACCGTATTGATTTCTTCAGCGACGGTCTTCAATACTTGATTACCAATGTCATACCCAAAAGTCGTATTAACAATTTGAAAAGCATTGATATCAAAGATAACGAGTGAAACAGGATAGTTAAAATCGTCCTTATTTTTGAACAGAGCTTCATCAAAGGAAACGCGATTATTGAGACTTGTTAATCGATCTTTGCGTTTAAATAGCTCTACTTCTCTTTTTTGGGCATACTCCTCGGTAAGGTCTTCAGCAATACCGATGCCACCGATAACGTTGTACTCTTCATAAATTGGTGAAAACTGAACACGCACTGGAAACTCATAGCCAGATAAAAACGATGTATAGTTGCCTTCATAAACAGACTTAATGCCCTCTATTGAATCCTTGACACAAGCAACAATGTTTTGATTTGGCAATGTCGTCATATTAAGTCCTGTCAATTGAGCTCGAGTTGTTTTGAGAATGTCGGCGAACGCTTGATTGGTTATTTCAATCACACCGTTTGTGTCGTATTGAAAGATACCGAGTTTAGAACTATTAATGAGAGTTCGATAGCGCTTTTCATTGGCAACGAGTAAATATTGATTATCAACTTTCCGTTGATGGTTCATCAACGAAATTGCCATGAGTGTTAACACCAAGGGAAATACGATTATCATCATCGGTCCGACGCGCATAATGACCGTTAAGCTTTGTGGATAAGGAAAAGTAAACTGTGCGAGAACAACGAATAGATGCACTAAAAGACCAAACAAATAAAACTGCAAATGCGGATGCATTTTAGCACGAGGTGCAACATACTTACGCCATATTAAGCCAATGATTAAAGCAAATGCAATCGATAAACTTCCCGCATAAACACCGATGCCACCGAGCGTTATTCTATACCCAATGGCAATTAGTGAGGCCATGATCGCAGAAATCGGTGGAAAAAACAAGGCTGTTGCACCAATCATTACTGAACGGGTGTCAAAAATCGCTCCGGATTCAAGCTCCCATGCATTAATCATAATCATTATTGTCATCACGCCAATAATCATCCCTATGATCGCATTCACCAACGGTTTTTTGCGATCAAAGCCGGTCTCTGGAAGGGTGAAGACAAAAACCATACCAAAAAGCAAAATGATATTAATACTAATATCTCGAAACAGTTCCATATTTTACCTCCATCGGAAAATAGGATGAGTCACGCTACCTA
Source organism: Candidatus Izemoplasma sp. (assembly GCA_007117885.1). Lineage (GTDB taxonomy): Bacteria > Bacillota_I > Bacilli_A > Izemoplasmatales > Izemoplasmataceae > CSBR16-104. The sequence continues at coordinate 5,203 of SKFS01000065.1, read as the reverse complement.
TCCCTAAAGCATGCTTCCTATTGCCGATTGTAATGTCGCGCTGTCACTGCATTTTTCCCCTTTTTCTTGCTTTCGTATAACTGTTGATCTGTGAAGTCAAAAAAATCATCGCGATGAAGTGTTGGATGCGGTTCAACCGTTGCTAACCCGATTGAAACTCTCACCGCACCATTTATCGATTCGATATGCTTCATTTCCACGATTAAATCTTTCAATCGTTGCGCATATTGATGGGCATCATCTAAATATGTGTTCGGCAGTATAATCACAAACTCATCGCCACCATACCGAGCAAGAAAATGGTTTTCGTGTTTGTTATCTCGAAGGAAATGGGCGACATTAATAATTACTTCATCCCCGGTTAAATGACCGTATGTGTCATTAAAATCTTTAAAATCATCAATATCAATGATTAACAGAGAAAGGGGTTGTTTTTTCTCCTCACTGTGTGACCATAAATGGCTATACATTTCATCGAAGAGACGACGATTCGGTATACCCGTTAAGCCGTCTTGTTCTGACAGTGATTTCAAACGCTTGTTCAGTCTGGCAAGCTCAATTGTATCCCGAGCATTCTTGATGGCAATAGCAAGGTATGAGGCCAATGTTTCTAATAAAACTTTATGTGTCTCTGTATAAGTGTTTCTTTGCTTTGCTTGAATACTGACAATTCCTATTGTGACCTCTTCTACAACAAGCGGTGCAAACATTGCCGACAGCATCAAATCACCTCGGCTCGATGCAACGCCTTGAATATACTTCTTGTACTCTTCTCTTACATCATTCATTTTAATCGTTTCACGATTCAAAAAGCTATAGACCGATAAACTCTTACGGTTTTCTAAATCAAGTGAAAAACTCTCTTGACGGACACTCTCTTCGATGTATAAATCAAAATCTAAGCGCTTCTTCTCCTGATTATGAAACCCAAGAACTAAAGTATCAACGTGCATTAACTTATTAATATTCTCATACAACTGATTAAAGATATCACTCAGATCATGGGTCGCTGTCATACTGCGACCAATGTCGCTTAACACTTGCATTTGACGAAAGTTTTTCTCGAGCTCTTTAGAAAGCACTCGATAGGTTTCCGTTTCTTGAATGGCTGTGTTTAACTTTGTTTGAAACTCGATATTCTTAATGCGTTCATTACGGCGGTTTTCTTGAACTATTTTACTTGAATCAAAATAAGCTTTATAGTGTGTATAGGCTTTTTCCTTAAGATCATGACGTTCATAAAAACGCGCCAGCTGTTCGTGAACCCGTGGCATAAACTCCACTGAGTTCATCTGTTTTGCTAAATCGTAGGCTTTTTCAAAATGAAGGCGTGCCTCAGTGGTGTTTTTATGATTATCATAGGCATTCGCTAGTTCGACATAACTACGTACAAGAATGTAAAAATCCTTGCTTTCTTCAGCACTAACAATCCCTAGTTTCAACTTTTGTATACTTTTTGAGTAATCCTCAGTTTTTTGATAGTATTGCCCAAATGAATAATAACTATGCGCAAGCAGCAATGTTTGATTATTCTCAATCGCATGCTGGTAAGCTTTTTGAATGTTTTCAAGGGATAAATCTAACTGATTGAGGTTTAAATACACATTTCCTATGTTTAAATTAGCAATGGCTTTGCCATATTCATCCTCATGCGAACAGGCTTTTAGATAACTCTTTTGATAGTAGTCGAGTGCTTGATGATAGTCTTGTAAATCTTCATGAAGAGTTCCAAGGTTATTCAGTAACTTAGACTCTTGTTCATCTAACGCCTTTTCCTGAACGATTTTTAGAGCGGTATGGTAGTTATTTAACGCTTGATCAGTAAACTCCATAGTAATATAAACGTTACCTAATCCAATCAACGCCTCTGCTTGGGTTACATAATCTTCTATCTTTGTGGCAAGCTCTAATGATTGACCTAAATGATTAATCGCTTGAAAAAAATCGCTGTTGATCCAATAACAGCGGCCAATCCGCATATGGCTTTTAGCAATTTGTTCTTGGTAGCCATATTCTTCAGACAAAACGAGCGCTTCTTTGGAAAGCTCTAGCGCTTCTTCTGTGTTTCTTCTTTCTGCCTCTTGTGCTTTGCTCAACAAAGCTTCAACGTTATTTAAGCAATGCTTACGAGAGTTACTCATACACTCACCCATCCTCTATTAATCATTGTTTAAATGGTACTTTTCCTCTCTAAAAATATAATCTGAACTAAATCCTTTTACCCTTTTGTTGTCGTCATACGATCGTTATGACCTAAAACTAAGTGACCGTAACGTAAGACATTATTAAAAAGCTATTTACTTAATTATACCCTAAAATGGCACGTTAAACACGAATTATTATTAAGTTGCCAAATAGACCTCGACTGAACCGTTAGCGTCATCTAATTACCTAACCATCAACCCCTTTTATTGAAGTATTCTTTCACAATCACTAATTACAACTAAAACTGTTTGGTGGTATAATAAAAGCAAGAGCCCAATTATTTAAAGAGGAGTTGAGTGTATGAGTCTACTTAAAAATGATTTGTCAGAACCGATGAGACGTGTCGCAGAACATGTCTATAGCGCTCACTTTGAAGAAGATGAACAACTCGATAAAGAGTACTCACCGTATCGCAGAGATAGAATGCGTCAGGACATCGTATACAATCTAAGCTTCCTTCAAACTGCCGTGGAAATTGATGATCAACAACTCTTTGCAAATTATGCCGAGTGGTTGTTTTCTTTAATGGTAAACCTTATGCCGGATTTACCGACAAATCGAATCCGGGAACAGATGATTACCCATTATCAATTGATTATTCAAGCGATTGAGAAAGAGCTTGATAGCTCAATAATCGCGTCCTATACAACCCACTTGAAACGAGCGATTGAAACGACCAAGGTCGTTCAACCAAAAAACAAAGAACGAAACTATGCTGAAGGAAAATACGGCTTTGCGAGAGAAGCTTATCTCAATTACTTGCTTAATTTCGATGTGCAAAAAGCCATCGAGTACATGACCTCTCTTTATAATAACCCTTTTGATTTAATGGAAATCTACACTGAGATATTACGCCCCGTCATGGTTGAAATCGGCGAACGGTGGCATGATAATGAACTATCCGTAGACGAAGAGCATTATATGACCTCAATTACGCAGTTAGTTGTGAGTCGGTTTTATGATGTGATTTTTGATTCGCCTAAAGAAAAAGGAAGAATGCTTTGTTGTAGCGTAGGCAGTGAACTCCATGAAATGGGTGCAAGGATGATTAGTGACCTTTTTGAGCATGACGGCTGGGATAGTGTTTATCTTGGAGCAGGTGTCCCACTGCAAGCCATCTCGAAGGCCATTGAGCGTCATAAACCCGACTTAATTGCACTTTCTGTCACTATGCCACAACATTTATCCATATGTAAAGAAATTGTTGAACATGTTAGATCTACATTCCCAAGTGTAAAAATCGCTGTCGGAGGAAGAGCCTTTACAATGACCGATGCTGTTAACACAAAATGGCCTATCGACTTAGCGAGTAATGACGCAAAAGAGTTAATAACATGGGCTAATGTCACATTTTTGGAGACTGCCAATGAAGATGCAATTGCTTGCGATTGAGCACAGCGGCTTCATCACAAAAACCTATGTGGATGATTTTCAAAACATTGACCCGCTTTCATCGATTTTTGAGACACTAATATCAAACGATAAAAAGAAAGTATTGGCCTGTCTTAATGCGGAAAACACATGTGTTCATACGATTGATACCGACACAAAAAAACTCCATACTATTATTCTTGTTCCCATGCGTGATCAATACTTATGGTATCGAAGTGATCAAATGTTTTGTGACACTCAACGGGAACCAATTTTAGTGTTACTAAAAACCCTAGCAAGCGAACTGCCCCATTTTCACGAAGTACCACGTGAAGCACTTGGACGCATTGAAATATTAGAGCGCATGCAAAAACTTAATAACGAGCTCATCAACAAAACCCGTGAAATTGAAAAGATGAACAAAAAGCTCAATCATCTCAACGCTATCTTAAATAATCGACTAGTTAAAGACCCATTAACAGGCTTAGTAAGCCGTTATCAATACCGCGATGAAATGCTTATTGCAATTAAAAAAATGAAGTCATCGTTCGGGTATTTTTGCTTTATTGATATTGATAATTTTAAAAGTGTCAACGATACCTATGGCCATGATACAGGCGATCGCTATTTGCAAGAGTTCGCAAATAGACTCGCGTCACTGCCGATTGAAAATTGCATTAAAATGCGTATAGCAGGCGATGAGTTCGCCTTGTTTATAAGTGATGTCAAAGCGATTGATAAAAGCGCTTTGCAGGCAATTTGGGAAATCATCCGCAGTTCAGTTATCTATCCTATAAAGATTGACCAAGTGTCGCTTAATTTAAGCATTAGCCTTGGTATCGCTGTTTATGGCAAGGACACTGACGATATTCATCTCCTTATTGATTACGCTGACTTTGCTATGTATCAGGCTAAGCGACAAGGAAAAAACCAAATGGGTATCTTTAATAAATCGGAGTACACTGAAGTAAAGTTAGCAAAACTGAAATATAAGGAATAAACTCTTGGTAATCATCAAAGGCACTTAGCAAAAAATGCTAAGTGCCTTTGATTTGGTGTCTAAACCTATAACGACGCAATCATGGAATCAATTAACGTACTGAGAGTTTCCTATTTATATAGTTTAATAGAGTAACAACATCGAAACTAAAAACGTCAACAACAAGCCTTCCTTCGAGTTGATTATCTTGTCGTATGACGCGCCCACCTAAAGCGTGAAAAAACGCATTTGAAGGGGCATACTTATGGTTATATACAATCATGTTTTACTTATTAAGCGCTTGATAAAAAATAAGCGCTTCACGTATTAATACTAAAGAAAGTTGCCTTCCTCGATAACTCTTTTCAACAAAAATACCATTGATTTCAAACGCTTTAGGATCATCCTCTACTTCTGCAAAACTCGCAAACAGTGTCGCCGCAAGCTTCTCATTATCAAAAACACCAAGCATTAACCGGCGATCTTGATGCGCTTTTTCGCTTTGCATCCAATGTCGGTAGAAATCATACTCTTCTCGATCGTCTAAAGGTTCATCGAAGCGCCCCGCGGATTCTTCTTGCCATGATTTTACCTTTAGTTGAATCGCTGCTTTAAGGGTTTTTTCATCTAATCGACGAATGTTCATAG
>SKFS01000068.1 GCA_007117885.1 Candidatus Izemoplasma sp. | reverse complement strand
GTATCACAATTTCGCTTAGGCCTTGACACAAAAATTGATGTTAGTTATTCGACCGACGTCACCACAACGGAAGAAGAACGTTTAGAAATCAAACTCAATGTTGATCCGATGACACGGTTACGCGTTGAAATCTATGGTGAGGGAAAAGTCACCAACGGTGTCGCGCGATATTACCGTTTATGGCGCAATGTGAGGCAAGGCGGCTTTGAAGTTTTTATTATTACTACAGAGTATTACTCGATTATAAAAGAGGCGATTGAATGAAACGATTTTTAAGCGTTGTCGCCATCGTCTTGATCAGTTTATCGTTGGTTTTGAGTATTTTGCTATTGCTGGGTTCAGAAAAGCCTTTTGAAACGATTGTTTTTTTGGAAACCCATTCCTACACACAGCTTAGTGAAAATGAAACGTTTGAACTGTTAGTTTTAGCTTCAGAAAATCATCCAATGTATTTTGAACCAAAGTACATCATTCATGCCCAAATTGAACCCCCATCCCTTGAGACATTTTTTCCTGTCAAAATTGTCTCGATCGAATCGTCGCATCGCGTAACACTAAATCATCAGGCTTATACAATGATGCGCCTGCAACTACAACCTGTATTATTAACTGAGAATTATGCAGTAAACATCGAAAATGCGCAATTACGTATCGAGTACTTGAACCACGAAACACTAATTTTAGAACTTGGCGAGTTCAATTACTATTATCCACGATTAGAAAACTCACAACTCTTTATTCACCGGCAACATGTCATTCATGAAACCATGCAGTCCGTCCCTTCAAGTGTTGGACTTGTGCTTGGCATTGAAAACCGTTATCAAGCGCCGATTACGATTACTTCAATTGATATAAACAGTTGTCATATCCGTGTTAATATGCCGTTTATTAAGTACCAAGAAACCCTGCTAGAACGTTTTGATAGCTTAGAACATTGGTTAAACTATCCTTATGACCTTTACCGTTCAAAGAGCAGTCTTGTAAGAACGATAACGCTTCAAGCGAATGAAGATGTTTTGCTAGTGATTCCCTTTAAATACAATGAGTTCAGTCACCCACTTTTTCGCTTTCCGATTATCATTCATTATGAGTTAGCAAACCAGCAAAAAGCCACGGTTATGAATGATTTTTTATACATTAATACCGATCGGTTTATCGACAATTCAGAACACCTTAAGCGGCAAACCCATGATTAAACTAAACGGTGTTAAAAAGACATATAAATCAACAACGATTCGCTATTTGGATCGAACCTTTACACAACCATGCACCTTGTTGATTGGTCAAAATGGGTCGGGTAAAACAACGCTACTCAAAGCCATCGCTCAGTTGATTGATGTTCAAGGTACGATCGAAAATACGCTATCGCACATTTTTGTTGAGGAACAGCCAAGTTTTCCAGAAGAGATGATTGTCAAAGACTATCTAACACTCATCCAACATTTAGCAAAGCTGAAGACAGCCAAACGCTATCAAGCATTGATTGAGGGATTTAAGCTCAATCTTCATCTTGACAAACCGTTCAAAGCACTCTCAAAAGGCATGCGCCAAAAAGTCCATTTAACCCAAGCTTTAATGATCGATCGAGATCTCTATTTGCTCGATGAACCGACCACTGGTCTAGATCAGGACGCAATAACACAGTTTATCCAATGGTTAAAAAACGAAAAAGCGATGGTCATCATCGCCACCCATGCCCAAGAACTTTTTGACACTTTAACGCGAGAAGAGGTTTATTTATGATAGCCTTATTTCGCTTGCACACTTACTACTTGTTTAACCAAAAAACGCAGCGGATGATGATTATTTTATGTGGGCTTACCGCGGTTGTTTTAGGCGTTTTAAGCGGTGTTTTTACAGAGCGATATTTGTACATTGATTACACCACCTACTTTTTTGAGTATCGCTTAGAGAGTTTAACCTTCTTACAGTTTTGCGCGTTTGCGTTGAGTTTTTACGTGACTATGCAACTTTTTTACTTTAAACCATATGATACGTTGTTAGTCCAATTAAAACCAAAAACAATCATCCTACTAAGCAAAGCGTTGGTTGCATGGCTTGTGGTGAATGTCTACTGGTTTTATGCCGTACTCACAATGGTCACTTTTGGTCTAATTAGTGGCTTTGCGTTCACGCTTAAAGACATTACCTCTTTGCTTGCGAATGGCGTGGTATTGAATGGCCATTACCTGCTTCTTTATCTTTTATGTGCCCATTTCATCAAACACATCTTAGGCCTTTTTGTGCCACTCTTTGGTTGGTTTGCGAAGGGCATCATCTTTGATATGCACACCACTGTTACGCAAAATACGTTTTTACACCAACTAATTCATACACTATTTTTATCGTTTTCAGTTCCCCTCCAGGGGCAAGTCCGTTTAACGCTATCGCCAATGGGTTTTCTCATTTTTGTGCTAGTTAGCCTACTATTAGTGACAGCTTCTAAAAAGAAAACGCTTTAATCACTGAGTGTCTTGTCTACTATGTGTCTCCGTGATATAATTATGTGCGTCGATTCATGTTTAAGGAGGCACTTTTATGTGTGGGATAGTAGGTTATACAGGGAAAAGGGATGCAAAGGAAATCATTTTGAATGGGCTTTATCGTTTAGAATACCGTGGATACGATTCTGCAGGCATTAGTTTATACAATCAGCAGACTAAACGTTACGAGCTTTACAAAGATGCGGGTAGGGTTGACCACTTGGCAAGAATTGTTGAGGATGTGCCCTATTCAAACAGTGGTATAGGGCATACACGTTGGGCGACACACGGGAAAGTCAACCAACTCAATGCACACCCTCATATGTCAAAAAATAACCGTTTTACGATTGTTCATAACGGTGTCATCGAAAACTATAAAAACTTACGGGATACGTATTTACAAGATCACCGTTTTTCAAGTGAGACCGATACCGAAGTCATCGTTGCACTGATTGATTATTTTAGTCATACCATGCCAGTCAAAGAAGCCATTACGACAACGCTGAAACGATTACAAGGATCCTATGCATTGCTCATTCTTGACCAAGAAGAGCCGTCAAAGATGTATGCTGCAAAACATAAGAGTCCACTCCTTATCGGCCGTGGGAAAGACGATTATGTTGTGGCCTCAGATTTAATGGCGATGGTTGGAGTTTGTGATGCATTTATTGCTTTAGAAGATGAAACATTTGTAGTTATTGAAGCGCAAAAGATCATTCTTTATAACTTAGACCATCAACCTCAGTCGCTCCAATTTCAAACGCTCGATTACACCGATGAACTCGCTGATAAAGGCGCTCATCCCCATTATATGATCAAAGAAATCATGGAACAACCGATTATTATTCGTCGTATTCTTGAAAAGTATTTTAGCGAGGAAAAATTAGCGCTTGATCCTGCATTAATTAAAGAAATCAAGGCCTCAGAACGCATTTATATTTTAGCCGCTGGAACGAGTATGCACGCAGGGTATGTGGCAAAAACGATGATTGAAACCATTGTGCGTATGCCAGTTGAAGTCCATATCGCGAGTGAGTTTGCGTATCATCCACCGGTCTTAAGCAAAAAACCATTCTTTATGTTGATTTCACAAAGTGGTGAAACCGCGGATTTAGTTGCCTGCCTAAAAAAAATCAAAGCACTGAATGCGAAAACATGCACGGTCACCAATGTTAAAACCTCCACATTAGCAAGAGAAGCCGACTTTACATTAGAGATTTACGCTGGACCTGAAATCGCTGTGGCGAGCACTAAAGCGTACACCGCACAAATTGCAGTGTTAGTCTTATTAGCCTATGCGTTAAGCGGCAAAGAAACATGGGATATTCGCTATGAGTACTCTAAACTATCTCAAGCGATGGAGTCTTTTTTAGAACACTACGAAGAAATGCATCAAATTACTAAGCAAACCTTTACGAAGTTTCATGCCTTTTATATTGGGCGCGGGGTGGATTACTACGTCGGCTTAGAAGCGGCATTAAAACTTAAAGAAATATCATATATTCACACCGAAGGCTATGCAGCGGGGGAACTCAAACATGGCACGATTGCCTTAATTGAAGACCAAACCCCGGTTATTGCCTTAATCACTACCAAAGAAGTTGCCTTAAACACCCGCTCGAACTTACACGAGGTGGCTTCACGCGGTGCCAACACCTTAACAATCGTGACAGAGTCATTAAAAGAAGTGGGAGATACGGTCGTTTTACCTGATGTGCATCCGTATTTAACACCAATTTTAACGGTTTTACCAACACAACTGTTTGCTTATTATGCGGCATTAGAACGCGGTTTAGATATTGATAAACCACGAAACTTAGCTAAAAGTGTCACGGTAGAGTAAACCAAGGGGGGAGTACTATGGGACGTTATTTTGGGACCGATGGGATTCGTGGTAAAGCAGGGTCAGTCGTATGTGCTGAGCTTGCTTTTAAGCTTGGATTTCATTTAAAAAAGAGTTTAAATAAAACATGTGTTGTCATCGGCTATGACACTCGAGCGTCTTCACAAATGCTGGCATACAGTGTTGCATCAGGGGTGCTAGCAAGTGGTGCCGATGTGTTGATGGCAGGGGTTGTTTCAACGCCGATGATCGCCTATTATACACGCCATAAAAAAACTACAGGTGTGATGGTCACAGCATCACACAATCCATATTATGACAATGGTTTAAAAGTATTTAACGAAGGGTATAAGTTAACTGAAAAACTAGAAACCATACTAGAGGATCACTTCGATAAGTCCTTTCCTTGTCAAGAAGAGCATTTCGGCAAGCTTTTTCATAGTGATGATGTCACGGAATGGTATAAGACACTATACAAAGATTTAGCGTTAGAACCAATTAACTTAAGTGTTGGCTATGACAGTGCCAATGGGGCAAACTACCTCATTGCAAAGCACGTCATCCACTCGATTTGTGATGAGTCCTATCAAATCAACAACCAACCGGATGGTAAAAACACTAATTTAATGTGTGGTTCCACGCATTTAGAAGCGATTAAAGAGCTTGTTCATGAGAAACAGTTCGATATTGGCTTAAGTTTTGATGGCGATGGTGACCGTGTGTTGATTGTCGATCACCATCAAACGGTGTACGATGGTGACGTCATTGTTTATGCGATCGCTAAATACTTGAAATCACAAAATAAACTCGCAAAGAACACGGTGGTCTTAACTCAAATGAGTAATCTCGGCATCATAAAAGCGTTTCATAACTTAGGGATTAAAACAGTTTTAACCCCTGTTGGTGATAAGTATGTGACTGAAGAGATTCTCAAAAATGGCTATAGCCTTGGCGGTGAAAACAGTGGTCATATTATCTTGAATGAGTTTATTCACACCGGCGATGGTTTGTTTGTTGCAGTTTACGTATTGATGATTTTACAAAAACTCAAAGTTACCTTGAAATCGTATGTTAGTGAAATTGCGATGTATCCACAAACATTGGTCAATATTGAAAATGTCGATAAAAGTGTCCTTACGACAAAAGCCTATCAAGAACTTAAGAAAAAAGCGCAAGCAGAACTGGGTGAAGATGCAAAACTGTTAATCCGTGCGAGTGGCACAGAACCCGTCATTCGTGTTACAATTAGTCATCCGTCTGAGGCGACAGTGAATCGTGTTGTTACTCTGCTTGTTGACGGCATTAAAACCATTGCTAAGGAGGCATTGTTATGAAAACATATGCGATTGTTCTTGCTGCTGGCAAAGGGACAAGAATGAAAACGGAGTTACCTAAATGTGCCTTTCCAATTCTAAAGAAACCGATGATAGAATACATCATCGAGAATGTTGAACGAAGCAACATCGATGAGACAGTCTTAGTTGTTGGTCATAAAAAAGAAATTTTTGAAGACATGTTGGCTGATCGTGTCGTTTTTGCCTATCAGCACGAACAGCTTGGCACCGGCCATGCAGCGCAAATGACCGAGAGTTATTTAAAAGGTAAGCAGGGCAATACCATCATTCTTCTTGGGGATATGCCATTAATTAGTGATAAAGTTATTGACAAAATTTTAGTCAAACACGAAGAAAGCAACAACGATTTAACTGTCGTTACAACAAACTTTGATAACCCTAAAGGATACGGTCGAATTGTCCGTGATCAGTATGGCAAAATTGCTTCAATCGTTGAACAAAATGATTGCAACCATGAGCAAAAGCAAATCAAAGAAGTTAACACAGGGATCTATGTGGTGAATAACACAGTTTTATTTGATGTCTTACCTAAGATTACGATGAATCCACGGAAAAAAGAGTATTACTTAACCGATATTGTTGAACTGATGAAACCCAGTTACAAAATCGGCACCTTCGTAATGCGGGATTCCTTTCGTGTGATGGGTGTTAATGACTTATTTGCGATTAGTGTTGCGGAAAAATACATGCGTGAAGAAATCAATAAAATGCACATGTTAAACGGTGTTTCAATCGTCAATCCTGAAACGGTTACGATTGGCCATAACGTGACGATAGAACCCGCTGTAACCATTCAACCGAATACCACGATTACAGGGAAATCAATTATTAAGAAAGACGCTGTAATTGGTCCGAACACGGAAATTCATAACTCAGTTATCTATGAAAAGGTGACTGTAAAACATAGTTTAGTTTATGATTCGACTGTTAATGAGCGGTCAATGATTGGCCCGTTTGCTCATCTAAGAAATAATGCAATCATTGGCAAGGGTAATCGGATTGGTAACTTTGTTGAAGTTAAAAAGTCGAGCACAGGAGAAAACACAAAAGCCGCTCATCTTGCCTATATTGGTGACACAACAACGGGGAAAAATGTTAACTTTGGCTGTGGCAGTGTGACGGTGAACTACGATGGTGTGACTAAACATCAAACGGTGATCGGTGATGATGTCTTTATTGGCTGTAACACCAACCTTATCGCACCCATAAAAATCGAAGACCACGTCTTTATCGCAGCGGGCTCAACGGTGACAAAAGATGTTCCTAAAGGTGCTTTAGCCATTGCGCGCAATCAACAGATTAATAAAGAAGACTACGTTAAACATCTAATCAAACCGAAAAAAGATTAAACTGTTGACAAATAAGACGAATTTGATATAATTAACTAGGTTCAATAAAACCGGTGGAAAGAAGAGTACCCACTCTCACCCGATTGATCAAGCTATCAATGGGTTTACGCGACTAATAACAATGTTATTTTTAGTGTGGGTACATTTGTACCGACACTTTTTTCTTGTTTCCCCAAATATTAGGAGGTGACACTATTAATAAAAAACCCGAACCACGAAGACAACAAGGATTAGTCAACGACGAAATTCGTGCCCGTGAAATCATGGTCATCAGTGACACTGGTGAACAACTTGGTGTATTATCTAAACGTGAAGCATTAGATATTGCGGAACAACGAAATTTAGACCTCGTACTTGTAGCACCCCAAGCAAAGCCACCTGTGGCTAAGTTTATGGATTACAACAAGTTCAAGTATGATCAACAAAAGCGTGCCCGTGAAGCTAAAAAGAAACAAAAAACGGTGACATTAAAAGAAATTCGTCTATCCGCAAAAATCGATACACACGACCTTGAAACAAAGTTGAAAAACGGCCGTAAGTTCCTTGAAAAAGGCGACAAACTTAAGATAAGTATGCGCTTTAGAGGACGCGAAATGGCATACACTAATCAAGGACGCGAGGTTATGCTTGACTTCGCAAAACGGTGTGAAGATCTCGCAGACATCGAATCCCGTCCTAAACAAGAAGGTCGTACAATGATTATGACCTTGCAACCCAAGAAAGATAAATAATTTAGAGGAGGACAATCATGCCTAAAATGAAAACCCATTCTGCAACGCAAAAACGTGTCAAGCGCACAGCGTCAGGAAAGTTTAAAGTGTCGCATGCTAATCGTGCCCACTTAAAAGGAAATAAAAATAAAAACACTATTCGCAATAATCGTTCTGCAAACTATATTTCTAAAGCCGATGAAAAACGCATCAAACAACAATTATCAAACGTAAAATAATCTAAGGAGGTAGACACATGCCAAGAGTAAAAGGTGGAACTGTCGCTCGCTCGCGACGTAAAAAAGTATTAAAATTAGCAAAAGGCTATTTTGGTTCAAAACATTTATTATATAAAACCGCAAATGAACAGGTGATGAAGTCACTAAGCTATAGTTACCGTGATCGCAAGCAACGTAAACGCGATTTCCGTAAACTATGGATTTCCCGAATTAATGCAGCAGCACGCTTAAACGGATTATCGTATTCACGCATGATCAATGGCTTAAAAGTTGCCGGAGTTGAAGTGAATCGTAAAATGTTAGCGGACATCGCAGTCCATGATCCTGTCGGGTTTAGTGAACTCGCAAACACCGCTAAAAAAGGACTTAAAGGGGAGTTAACACCGAGTGCTAAACCGGTAGCTTCAACTAAAAAAACGGGGGTTGATTTAGACTCTCTCACTGTTGCTGAACTAAAAGATATGTGTAAAGAAAAAGAGATTTCAGGGTACTCAACTATGAAAAAAGCCGAACTCATCGATGCCCTTTCAAAATAAGCAGCCCTGCTGCTTTTTTTTGTACCACAAAGTAGAATTATTGACAAGTAAGCCTTTTCAGCATATAATAAAAGTAACCTAAAATGTTGGAAATCACTCATGTGCGACCCCAAATTATCACGTTAGGCGCTAAGGTTTAACTGGTGTGAATGCCGATGTGTTATGTCGGAATCCTAAAGGTTAAACAAGAGGCGACCCCCATAGTAGAGCCGAGGTTCTGCAATTGAGTGATTTCCAAAGTTTTAGGTTT
>SKFS01000060.1 GCA_007117885.1 Candidatus Izemoplasma sp. | reverse complement strand
TATTAGTATTTATTTAGCCAAGCATTTGTGGTATGTTAAGAAGCGTCACTAACCCTTTTTAAAGGGTTTTTTACTACACATTCTCAGATTAAGAAAGGAAAAGACTATGGCGAGTAAAAAATGGTTACCACTGGCTTTACTTGCACTGTTGTTTGGCGTTTTTATTATCATTGGCCTTGGCTATAGTGGTCCTTCTTTTAAGTTGTCTGCCGGGCATCCGACCGAGTTTAATGAAGGCTGGATGTGGGTTGACTCATCACAAAAAACACCGTTAGAACCCTTGCCCACTCGACTCGATTTAACTTCTGGTGTCAGCTATTCCATTGAAAACGTGTTGAACGAAGACTTTCATCGTTCACAACATCTTTTAGTGCGTACCTCTTTAGCGAACGTTAGGGTTGAGCTTAATGATGAGGTCCTTTATAACGTGGATTTCAGTGATGAACTCACGTACGCTAGCACGTGGCACATCATTGAGATTCCTAAAGACAGTGAGGGCGCGACATTGCGTTTAACATTTGACACCCCGTATGCTTCAATGCATGGCATTCTCAACGGGGTGGAATACGGGACTGTGACGAGTTTATACGGTGAGATTTTCCGAGATTTTGGCTTCCGTTTTATCATTGGTATCGGCGCTTTATTTGTGGGTTTAGTGATGCTTTTTTCAAGTGTCTTTTTACTTAGGGATGAAAATCAGTATAATGCCTATTTAGGCCTTTTTGCGACCATTATGTCACTGTGGTTGCTGTCTGAATCAAGAGTTCTCCAATTTTTTATCGGCAATCCAAATATCCTTGGTTCGATGTCGTATATTACGCTGTCGCTTGCGGCGTTACCGATGATTGCCTACATTCAAAAAGTCTTTATTGTTGATTATAAGAAACTCTTTACGGTTTTAATGGTGCTTTTCGGTGTCAATGCCATGGCTATTTTACTGCTTCATTTTACCGGTGTTCTTAGCTTTTTTGAAAGTGTGGTCATAACCATTTCACTCATTGTGGTTACAGTGATCATCGCTTTATGTGTCTTTGTGATTGAGTACCGTAGACACCGTCAGAAAAGTGTTTTAAGCGTGTTGCAGTTATCGATGATTATGGCGGGATTTATTTTTATTGAAGTCCTCGTCTTTTCAATGAGTGATTTTGGTAGAACGAGTGATTATGCGGCCATCGCACTAGGGATTATTTTAGTGTTAATCTTCGTTGGTTTTATACGCTTCAGTTTGCTTAACTATAAAGGGAACTTAGAACGACGCCTCTACCAACATTTAGCGTTCACCGATCAAATGACGAATGCCCCCAATCGCTATGCGTATTTTAACGACGTTAAAGAACGCATCGAACATCATCAAGAAGCCGAGTTAGGGTTGGTGTACTTCGATTTAGATGGTTTGAAGAAAATAAATGACCAGCACGGTCACCTTATTGGCGATCAAGCGATTCTTGAGGCTTATTCAATCATTATTGAAACCTTTGGTGATTTAGGCACTTGTTATCGCATGGGTGGCGATGAGTTTGTTTTAATTGCGAAAAACCTTGATGAAGAAGGGTTTAAAAAACGTGAAGAAGTGTTTAAGTCAAAGTTTAAAGAAAAAGACGCGGAAACCGCTTATCGATTTAGTATATCTATCGGGTATGCTCACTTTGATGCAACGCAAGATCAAAGCTTAAAAGATACTTTAAGACGGTCTGATACATCGATGTACTTATTTAAGCAAAGCAAACATAAAAAGAACGAAGCTTAATCCTTTAGCTTCGTTCTTTTTTTGGTAACCAAGGAATGAAAATCGGTGTCTTTTTCGCGTACGCTTGAAAATCAGGGTCGTCCTGATAGCGTTTCTCGAGCAAGGGCACCCCTGATACATAACGCAGTAGCCAATTGATGGTTAACGGACTCACAACACCGATAAGAACAATCGGCTCAGCCAAGGCTAAAGCAAGGATAAAGAATCCCCACCAAAGAAGTGCTTCGCCAAAATAGTTCGGATGGCGTGTGTATTTCCATAGGCCAGACTGCATGACTTTCCCTTTGTTTTTGGGGTTTTTCTTAAACGTTTTAAGTTGCGCATCGCCAATCGTTTCAAAGCTAAATCCAACGATAAAAACCATCACCCCTAAACCCATTAGTGCGGTGCGCATTGGGGTGACGGTTGTCACTGGATAGGCATGGACAAAAATAATCAAGGATGCAAGAATATAATGAAACACCGCTTGCGTAATAAAGACTTTCAAGTAAGCTTGTAAACGGGGAAACTTATCGCCCCATTTTTTACGCATATTTTGGTATCTAAAATCTTCAGGTTTTCCAAGATTACGTCGTCCGATATAGAGACTTAATCGCAAACCCCACACCGCAATCGCCAGGGAAAAGACGAGCATGGTCCAATGAAACGTCCCAAGCACGATGGCTAAAACGGTATTAAATACCATTAGTAAAACAAAACTGAGTCCCCAAAAGATATCGACTAAAGAATAGTTGTCTTTAATTAAAGCGATAACATAAAAAAACGTAAAAATACCAACGCTAAATAGTGCAGAGTAAAGAAAAAATATGGCCATAGTATCACCCTTCGTTTGTTAGATAGTTTCATCATACACTAGAAGCCGTTTGCGGTCTATAAATATACATAATTTAAAACATGTCAAAACATGACAAAAATAATATTGACATGTTTTGACATGTTTGATAAAATAGCTTTGAGGTGAAATCATGAAAACATTAAAAGAACTCATTGAAGAGACACAGTTATCCGAACGAACCTTGCGACGCTACTTACAACAAGGACTTTTAGAAGGAACTAAAGTTGGGGGGTCCTGGCGATTTTCTGAGCAACAGATCAAAGCCTTTTTCGACACTCAATCGTTTAATAAGAACCTCGCTAAACAAGCAGGTGAAGAGGTAAAACAGTTTATTCGTAGAGAGTATGATAGCAATCAAGAACGTGGCTGTGTGATCCTTGATTTTAATGATGTTGACGATGAACTGTTTAACGCTATCCGTCATGTTGTGATGGAAACATCGACACAGTTTGAAGGCTTTAAAATGAGACTCTTTCCTGAAGGAAACTACATTCGTGTTGTGTTGATTGGCGGATTTGATTACTTAGAGCATGTAACAAACGCGTTGACAGCGCTAAAAAAATAGCCCCTAATTTAAGATAGTAGCGACGTAAAAGAATCAAAGATTGTGCGTTCCCGTTCAAAGAAATCACTGATTGCGCGAATTTCTAAGGTCGTAAACGGCGGTTTAATTGCGGGGATGAGTGTTGGGCTTAAGGCTAAGGCAATCTCGTTTGGTGTGACACTTAAGTAAAGTTCCTTCAGCGCGTTTTCTTGGGCGAACCGATCGAGTTTTTCAACCCATTTTGTTTGGGTTTCAAGTGAGAAGTCTTTATCTGCATAGATGAGGTAAGGACCAATCTGATTGATTTTTCGGTAGTCAATATCGCCTTTAGCGGGTTTGCCTTTTGTGCGGATTTGAAACGTAGTTGAAGTTTTCACCATTAATCGATAGTATGCCCCTTGAAATTGTTTGATGGTGCCACGGTGGGTAAAGCGATCAATTTCAACGTCGTAAAGAAAAAGTTGCTTATCATCGTCCGTTCGCGTAGCGATAATCCGTTGGTGTCGAATGCCGTGGCTAAAGAGTTGTGACTGACGATGGATATGCAGATGATTTGTAATATCTTGATGACGTTTGAACAGCATATTTGGGTGGTTTAAACGATCATAAATGGCGGGATAGAGGTAGCTATATTTCGCTTGATTTGGTGCGTAATCTTTAAAGGTATAAAGCATCGCAATGAGGATAAAAACCATTAAAATAAAACCAACAGAGAGTACCAGTGTTTGGACGTTTGGATGATTATAAAATAAGCCAAACCCTAAAAACAAGGTAATGAGTAAGAGTAAGCCTACAAGACTAAAGGCAATCTTTAAGTGGAATTTTTTAATTTGGCTGTTTAAGGCTTGGTAGTCTTCAAGAATGAGTTGTAAGCTTTTTTGATCGATCATTGTGACACCTCCTCTTACGTATATTATCCCATATCTAGCAAAAAAAACAATCATTGAAGCACCGTTTGTAGTGTATAATGAAAGTAATTGAATGATGAGGTGAAGCGATGGATTTTTTGCACAGTAGTTGGCTAATCGGCCTGGCGATTTTTGTGGTCGTGTTTGTTTTAGCCCAGTCGATGTTTTTTTTAGTGAAAGCAATTCAACGGGCAAAAGTATTAAAGTTTCAAACGTCCGATATCAAACGAGTTATGGTGTCGACGATGATTTTCAGTATTGCCCCTTCCGTTGCAATATTACTTGGACTTTTGGCACTGTCTAAAGTTTTAGGTGTCATCATCCCTTGGATCCGGTTAAGTGTTTTAGGCGCAGTAACCTATGAACTCCCGGCAACGATTAATGTTGTCGAAGGTGTCTTTGGCCAATCGATTGGCCAAAGAATAACCGACCCGGTTTTATTTGTGACCGTTGTTTGGGTTATGACACTCGGTGTTTTACCCCCGATGATTATTATCCCACTCTTTTTAAAACGGATTCAAGGAAGAGTAAAAAACATTCGTAAGAAGGATCAGCGTTGGGGAGAAATCTTTATGAATGCGATGTTTTTAGGTATGATATCAGCGTTTTTAGGCTATGTGATTGCGCCACGAACTGATGCTGTAACAGGTGAGAGTTATGTGTCTCTTTTAGCCATTTTTACGCTGTTGACATCGGCAGGACTGATGGCCATCATCGGTGTGATTATTACGAAGTTTAATAAAGAATGGCTGAAAAACTACGCGGTTTCATTTTCGATGCTCGGTGCGATGGCCTTAGCTATTCTTTATGCGATGCTGGGGGTGCGATAATGAAAAACTATCAAGATAAAGTCCATCGCTGGGGACGTATTTGGATGGGTTCAGCGCTGGTCATGTTGTTGGGGGTGCCGCTTTATATTAGTGCGGTGCTCGGTGTGTTTCCAGAACTGACACCGCTTTTACAAGGGTGGTTTATCACAGCAATCATCTTTTGGCCTGTGACAACGATTGAAGTCTTTACGTTCTCACCGATGTTAGGCAGTGCTGGGACGTATCTAGGGTTTACAACGGGGAATCTAACCAACTTAAAAGTGCCATCGGCAATGCAAGCGATGGACGCTTTAAAAGTGGATGCAGGGACGGAAGAGGCGGATGTTATCTCAACCATCGCCATCGCGTCAAGCAGCATTATAACAACGCTGATTTTAGCGTTTGGTGCGGCGTTGATGCTGCCACTCACGCCGCTTTTAGAAGCCGAAGTGTTAGCGCCTGCCTTTGACAATATTGTGCCGGCTTTGTTTGGCGCTTTAGGGGTCGTATTTATTTCTAAAGCATGGAAGTTAGCGGTGGCACCCATTGCGGTGATGTTGGTGATTTTTTTAACGGTTCCAGGATCGTCAGATTTAGTTGGTGTTATGGTGCCAGTGGGTGTGATCATCGCATTAGTGGTGGCACGTATTTTGTATAAAGCCAATAAGATTTAGGAGGAGGATACTATGTGGCTACTCTATAGTTTTATCATTTTGTTCAGTGCTTTAGTTATTGTTTTAGTGGTGCGGACTTTACGTTTTGTGCCCAAGCCCGAAGTGCCAGTTTCATGGGCGGATTTTAAGGTTGATGAAGCACGAATCATTGAATCGTTACAAGCGATGATTCGTTTTAAGACGATTTCTTATAAAGATAAATCGCTTGAAAATCCAGCGATGTTTGAAGACTTTAAAGCTTATTTAAAACTGCGTTATCCATTGATTACACAACAGGCCGAGTTTACTGAAGTCGGTGAGACAGGAATTCTTTTTAAGCTTAAAGGAAAAAAAGCCGAAAAACCGATCGTGTTAATGAGTCATTACGATGTGGTTCCACCGAATGGTGAATGGCAGGATGATCCTTTTTCAGGCAAGCAAATCAATGGTAAAATATACGGTCGAGGCACATTGGATACCAAGAGTACACTTTGCGCTGTGATGGAGTCTGTAGAGCATTTATTAGCGAAGAAACATCGTTTTAACCACGATCTTTACTTAGCCTTTTCTGGAGATGAGGAAACCCGTGGACCTAGTGCCGATGCCATCGTGCAGTTTTTAAAGGAAAAAGGCGTCAGCCCGTACCTCGTATTAGATGAAGGCGGCGCGGTCGTTGAAGGGGTTTTTCCTGGCGTAAAAAACCCAGCAGCGATGATTGGCTTAGCGGAAAAAGGGTACATTAACTTACACCTTGAAGCAAGCGATCAAGGCGGTCATGCCTCAATGCCAAAAAAAGCGACACCGATTACTCAACTCGCAAATGCGATTCAACGGTTAAATAAAGGGACCTTGTTTAAACTTAAGAAAACCCCTGCAACGATGGCGATGTTTGACACCATCGCCCGTCATTCAAGTGCCTTTATCAACCGCATGATATTTGCGAATCTTTGGCTATTTTGGCCGTTGATTAAACTGCAAGCAAAAAAGGCTGATGGGGAGCTGCTTAGTTTACTTCACACGACTCAGGCTTTTACGCAAATGACCGGCAGCGATGCGTTAAATGTCTTGCCCTCGAAAGCGTCGATTGCGATTAATTACCGCATTTTGACAGGGGAAACGATCGATGAAGTGGTCGATTTAGTCAAGCGAAGAATCAACGATGACACCCTTAAATTAACCGTCTTGCAAGGCGCTGACCCCACCCCAATAAGTGTTAGGGGTGAGGCCTACGATGTCTTATCAACGACGGTCCGTAAACTTTGGAACGATGCCATTCCGACACCGTATCTCATGATGGCCGGAACCGATTCACGTTACTATCACGCTATTTGTGATCATGTATACCGCTTTTCACCGATGACGATGACAAAAGCCGAGCGTGCTACGATTCATAGCACAGAAGAAGCGATTCGTGTTGAAGCATTGATTAAATGTGTTAAGTTTTACATTACTCTACTGGAAGATTTGGTCTAAAAAACGTGCGTTAAACATGCATTTCTATGCAACTTACGGATGCGTATTGTTTATCACGACAAGATAGGCTACAATACACAGTGATAAACTTCTAAGGGTGTGACAACGATGATCCGTTATAGTATAATTCGTTTAATTTGGATGCTGTTCATCCTCATCTTCATTGTTACTTTGGTTTTTTATAGTACTCGCTTAGCACAAATGAATGCCTGGTCTTGGTCTTATCGTATTTCGTTTGCTGAGAAACTTGAGATTATTAATCAAGAATACCTCGCCTACATTCGAGGTATTTTTACCGAGTGGAACTGGGGAACTTCACGGCGTCGAGGCCCAGTATGGGAACTCTTTAAAGAGCGTTTGCCGATTTCATTGCGCTTAAATCTGTATGCGTTTTTAATCTATTTTCCTTTTGGTATTTTACTCGGTGTCATCGCTGCGATTAAGAAAAATACGATCGTTGATTACTTAATTTCAGGACCAACGCTCATTATGAGTTCGATTCCAACCTTCATTTGGGTATTTCTTATTATTATGGTCTTTGGCTATATTCTCGAATGGTTACCCCCAAGGCCGCCCTCCATTGAAGCGGATTTATGGATGCGGATTAAAGGGTATGTGATTCCTGTGAGCGCCTTAGCGCTCGTGCCGATGGCCAAGTTTACCAACATGGTTCGCGGTGAACTTCTTGAATGTTTTCAATCCGATTACTTATTGCTTCTCAGAACAAAAGGATTAAGCCGTAAAGATGCGATTCGTAAACATTTGATCAAGGATGCGATGATTCCGATTATTCCTGAGATTGTGCCAACGTTTATCTTTGTTTTAATCAGTTCATTTTTCGTGGAGATTATTTATAATATGCAAGGGGTCTCAGCATTGTTGTTTACCTCATTATTCGCCCCGATGATGGATTTCAATATCGTCGATATTGATACCCCTTTAACGGTGATGGTCGCAACATTTTACTCATTCGTTTCATTATCGATGGCGTTTGTGGTCGATGTGACGTTTGCTTATTTCGATCCACGGATTAAGATGGGCTCAAAGAAAGCCACATAAAAAGAGGGTTTTTACACCCTCTTATTTTATGGATTTAAATTCGGATTAACATCTTCGTAATAGGTCTCGGTAATCGGGTTGCCTCTTAAGTTAAGAATGCCAATGGTATCGTCTTCGGTAAACACAACAATAAAGTCATCATCGGTAATAAAAATTGATACATACTCAAAGTCCACAACCACCCGATCACGAAGATCAATGACGCCACCTTTACCGTCGCGTCGACCGGTTAACAAGCCATCTTTAATTTGGAAAATCCAATCCATGGTCACCGTGCTACTGCGACGGCCATACTCTACGGTCGCTTCACCATTTTCACCATAGATGATGAAGTAGAAAGTGCCATCGTCATAAATAACCGTATCTACACTTGATATATCTTCATGAACAACATTACCTTCTAAATCGAGTAAAATATCGCCACTACGGTAACTATGATCATTATAGTAGCTCATCGTCTCATAGCCATTGCGGTGATGGGTTCGCCCTCGTGCGTTAACTAAGAAGAACTCGCCATCTTTTTTAATACGGTATCCCTCTTCGTTATAGGATATTGATTCACACTCATCAAAGACAATGCGTCCGCGATCACTAATGACGGCACGATTATGTGGGCCATCGATATCGAGGGTGACCACGGCTTGACCGTGAATATTAAAATCGCCCGCAGAACGAAACTCGGGATCAATGGCGACCCGTCCGCGCTGATTGATATAGCCATACAGTTTGGCATCGTTGTCATAATAGACCGCAAAACCTTCACTAAAATGACG
>SKFS01000038.1 GCA_007117885.1 Candidatus Izemoplasma sp. | reverse complement strand
CAATCTTAGCGTACGATGACTTTAAACTTGCAATGTACTATGCGATTGACCGTGCAACTCTTGCATGGGACGTATTAAGAACTAGTACACCACAACCTTATCACTTCTCTTCAGCTTACCTAGTTGAAGCAGAATCAGGTGTTGCATTCCGTATGACACCACAGGCAGCTATCGTAGACGAAATGGTTCCTGGTTTATTCGATGACGATGGCAATCCTACGTATGGATTCAGCCCTGCGTTAGCGACAGCGTATTGGCAACTTGCGATTGATGCAGCGATTGCAGACGGCTTCTATAGCGAAGGCGATACCATTGAATTAGACCTTAACGTATTTAGTGGTAGTGAAGCACAAATTCTCTTTGGAAACTTCATTAAGCAATCATTCGAAGAAAGATTCCAAGGCTATCGTGGCGTTACAGTAGAAGTATCAGTTGAACCAAGACCATTCCCAGGTATTTACTTCGACTTCATGATGATTGGTGAATTTGATTTATCAATCGGTGGTATTAGTGGTTCTACCCTTGATGCTGCAAGCTTCTTAGACGTTTATCTTGATGACAACCGTGGTGGATTTACATTGAACTGGGGTATTGATACAACAACTCCAGCAATCGAAGTCACTTTCCCACATCCAGAGTTATCAGATCCATTCGACAGAAGCACTTGGATTACTCAAACTTGGTCACTTAATGCTTTAACTAGAGCACTTAATGGTACCGTTACTATTCAAGACGGATACGAGTTTGAATAATTAGTTAGTTAATTAATATTGAATGCATATCAGGCTCTTCTCTAGTAAGAGAGGAGCCTTGATAGCATTTATCAAGCAATAAACAACGCTTTAACTATGCAAACCATCTTTGCATTGTTTATGATGGTTTGCTTGTTGTTTATTTAGATGTTATTGCAGATGTTTTAAAGGTTATACTGTTAGTTAGTTTGAACTATTGAAGATTTAAGAGGAAGAAAAGGGCTATGTTCGGACCATTATAAGTTATTTCTTAGGTGTTCTTTTTTTTGATTTACCGTCAAAGTTTAAACTATCTAACAGAATTATAGTTATAAAATTTTAGATATGATATTTTTATAGAAAGAGGCGATTGTTATGCTTAGGTATACTGCAGTAAGAACTGTATGGATTATCGTAATCCTAGTTACCATTCTATCAATGAATTTCGTGATTCTTCAATCCGCTCCTGAATATCCACCCCCAACCCCTGATGATCGTGATATGTATTACGACCGTCAAGTTGCTGATGGGTATTTCACAGTACGTGTTGAAAGAGATCCTGAAATCGTTCGTGCATTAAGCGAGAATGATGAATCGGTCTATGTACGTAATCCAAGGAATTTTTATCAACGTAATCCCCGACAAGGACCTGTAGAGTTCTATCGGATTTATGAGCCCGTTCCAATCGCGACACAATATGTTCGCTGGGTGCGTAATATTGTTGTGGACTGGAACTGGGGATTATCGACACGAGTTGCACCAAATACTCCTGTATTTGAGGTGTTAATGTCGCGAATTCCCATTACGATGCAACTCAATCTTCTAGCACTATTTTTCTACATACCCATAGGCTTTGCCTTAGGTATTGTTGCAGCATTAAGGAAGGATGGATTGATTGACAACTTTGTTACACTTTTTGTCATGATTTTCATCTCAATTCCAAGTTTCGTGGTGATGCTATTCTTAGTTTTAATCTTTGGTTATCAATTGGAGTGGCTACCCACACAGTTCCCAACAGCCGACGCTGTCGGGATGATTCGTTTCACAGGACTTGTTCTTCCGGTTCTCGGGTTGGCATTTCAACCTATTGCATCCTTAACGCGTGTAACGCGTGCAGAGCTAACGGAAGTGTTGACGTCAGAGTTCCTGCTTTTAGCAAGAACAAAAGGTCTAACAAGACCACAATCGATTGTCCGCCATGCCATGAGAAACTCTATGGTTCCACTTGTTCCAGGGATTATTTTTTCATTCGTAGGTCTCTTAAGTGGGTCGGTAATTATTGAAACTATTTATGGTATTCCAGGTACCGGTCGTGTATTTATCCGTGCAATGGCACTCAATAATTACGATTATAACTTAATTCTTGGAACCACTGCATTCTATACTATTATCGGTCTATTTGCAGTACTACTAGTGGACTTATCGTATGGTATTGTTGATCCACGTATTAGAATGGGGGCGAAGAAATAATGCGTTTATACGATGATGTAAAGAAAGAATATGACTCGCTAAATAAAGCGGAATTTGAGCCCATTGATAAAGATAAGAAAATTTATGATAAGAAATTTGATACCAAACCTATTGGGTATTTTAAAGATGCGATGATACGGTTTAGTAAAAACCGGACAAATGTTGTGGCAACGATTATTCTTTTAATCCTTGTCATGCTAGCTATATTTGTGCCTATCTTGACCACGAAAAACTATACTCAACAACAAACGCAACTTGCGCATTTACCACCCCGCGTTCCAATTTTAAGTCGTTTTGGGATTATGGATGGTAGTGCTAATGTTGTAGCTCAAACCATTAATCCTGATAATTATAATGAAGAATTTGATGTTTTTTATCCAGATAACTACTTTCCTGAGTTTATTATTTGGGAAACGGTAGAAAACTATTTCGATAATTGTTCTCGTATTGCAGAAATTTGTGTGGGCGGCGAGGTTGTGTTAAGAACGCAGCGAAGTACGGACACACAAATGTCAATCACTGCCCGAAGCACGTTTATGGTGAGTACAACAGACGGTATATCCGTAAACGTCGATGTCAGTGATATTATTGGCAGCAATACAAAACTTGATGTGATTTTAGTCTCTGGCAACGAGGACTATGTTATTGGCACAATTGATCGCCCAGGTATGCATTCGTTTAATCCATTTGATAATCCGGACTTACCCGACACTGCTTGGTCGACTTACCGTATTAAGTTAGTAATGCATGCTGAGGCAACCGCCAATCGTGTTGTGTTAAACTCTGTTTCTGTGACGGATGCTTCGTTGGATGAACCCGTTGTTTTAAATGAAGGTTTTAGTTTAGCGAACTTCCAAGTAAGTAGTTCAGGATTGATCAACCGCCAAAACGCACAAATTATGCGTGCAAACTTTAAATATATGGCCTACGAATCCGCTCTACGTGAAGCGCGAGATACTCTATCAAACGATGATTACTATGAGTTAATGGAACAATATGCTGATGAATGTAAATGGGATCCTGAAACGGGGCTTGGTGGCGATCCTGATCCGAATGCAACAAGCCGCCATGCGCGTATTTTCCCACCTGAATGTCCGATTATTCGTACGACAGGACGCTCATCGATGTTACCTGATCCAAGAAATCCAGGGGAGTTTGTTTACGATTACTTCGTAGTTATCGATTATCAACGTGCTCTTGGATTTGAAACAACGCCGTATTTCTTCTTTGGTACAACAAATGCTGGCCATGACTTGTTTGCATTAACTTGGGTGGCGCTTAGAACATCATTATTAATTGGTCTAGTTGTAGCAGTCATTAACATTACTGTAGGGATCATTTACGGATCAATCTCAGGTTACTACGGTGGTAAGGTTGACTTACTCATGGAACGTTTCTCAGAAATTATTTCCCGTATTCCATGGTTAGTTTTATTGAGTATTTTCTACGCATTAATTGGTCCTGGTGCGTTAACGCTAATCTTAATCTTGATTGTTTCAGGTTGGATTGGGGTTGCGAGTGTTACCCGGACACAGTTCTATCGTTATAAAGGTCGTGAATATGTTTTAGCATCACGGACACTTGGTGCCAAAGACAGCCGACTCATTTTCCGACACATTTTACCTAATGGTATTGGAACGATAATTACCGCATCAGTACTTATGATTCCTGGTGTTATCTTTACTGAAGCTGCGTTATCTTATTTAGGCTTTGGTATCGGTCATGGACAATCATTCCGTCTCTTCGGCTTAATCGAGTTATCCGGTGTATCTATTGGTGTTTTACTCGCTGATGGCCGTAATGAAATGATTGATAAACCGTATCTAACACTCTTCCCAGCGATAATTATCTCAATACTTATGATCACATTTAACATGTTTGGTAATGCATTAAGAGATGCATTCAATCCATCATTGAGGGGGTCTGAATAATGGCAGAGCCTAAAATTAAAGTTAAAGACTTAACGGTATCTTTCAGAACAAATCAAGGTATGGTCCGCGCTGTTCGCGGTGTTGATTTTGAAATTGCTGAAGGTGAGACACTGGCAATTGTTGGTGAATCGGGTTCAGGTAAATCAGTTACAAGCCGTACAATCATGGGAATTCTCGCTGGAAACGGAGTTATTGATAAAGGTGAGATTATCTATGAAAACCAAGATTTAACGAAGATTCACGAAGAGGATTTCCACCGTTTACGTGGGAATAAAATCGGGATGATCTTCCAAGATCCAATGTCAAGTTTAAATCCAATTATGAAAATTGGTAAGCAAATTACTGAAGGTATGCTAGTTAACGGTAAACGTTTAAAAAACCGCGAAAAAGCGATTATTCACAAGATTAGAATGCGCTATTTAAATGCAAAAAATGAGCGTCGTCATGAGGTCGCTAAATTTAAAGAGGCGCGTAAAGCATTAAAACAACAAGGCTTAACTGAAGCGCTTCAAGACTTAGTAGAAGAGCATAATCAAAAAATGCTCGAGTACAAAGAGCGTATTAAAAAAGCAAAAATTGAGCTTAAACCCGCTCGCCGCAACGCCCATAAACAAGTGATGGATGAGTGGAAAACAGAAAAAGCTCGCATTAATGAAGAAATTTCACGTGTTAAAGCAAAACTTGAAGGTGCGTCACCTGAACAATCTAAAGCCGTTAAGAGTGAAATTGAAGACTTAAAGGAAAGCTTAAGACGGTTCAAAAAAGTTACGCGACGTGAAGCGACAGAACGTGCTTTGAAGGTTATGGAAGAGGTTGGTATTCCAGAACCAAAGAAACGTTTAAAACAGTATCCATTCCAGTTTTCTGGTGGAATGCGTCAGCGTATCGTTATTGCGATTGCCTTAACGGCTGATCCCGATGTACTTATTTGTGATGAGCCGACCACAGCACTCGATGTGACGATCCAAGCACAAATTCTTGAACTTATTAAAAAACTTAAGGAAGAGCGAAAGCTCACCGTTATCTTTATTACACATGACCTCGGTGTCGTTGCCAATATGGCTGACCGAATTGCGGTTATGTATGCCGGTAAGATTGTTGAAATTGGAACTGCAATAGAAGTCTTCTACAACCCACAACATCCTTACACATGGGCACTGTTATCCTCAATGCCTGACTTAGAGTCAAAAGAACGCCTATTTGCGATTCCAGGAACACCACCAAACATGTTGTTCCCGCCAAAAGGCGATGCCTTTGCCGATCGTAATCCCTACGCTTTAAAGATTGATTTCGAGAAAGAACCGCCTTTCTTTAAAATCTCTGACACACACTATGCTGCAACTTGGTTACTTCATGAAAACGCACCGAAGTTTGAGATGCCAGATATCGTTAGAGGACGGATTGCACGTATGACTCAGGCAGAAGACAAACGAAGTGAGGTGAGTAAATAATGGCACAAGAAACCCCAGTATTAAGTGTACGTGGCTTAAAACAATATTTTAAGAGTGGATTCGGTAAGAATAAACTTATTGTAAGAGCTGTTGATGATGTCGATTTTGATATTTACCGAGGGGAAGTTTTTAGTTTAGTTGGCGAATCAGGATGTGGAAAAACAACTACAGGTAGAACCATTATTAAACTCTATGATCCTACCGATGGTGAAGTATTCTTCATGGGTAAACGCATCTCTGCAGGCTACTTATCCCTCAAACAAGGGATTAAAGCACTAAAGAAAAAAATGAAAGATGAAATCGCTGAGATTAAGAAAAATGATCCAAGCAATCAAGATGCGATCAATAAGCTTAAAGCAGAAACTGAAGAAAAGATTAATGTTTTAAAAGAGGAAATTCAAGCTCGTAAAGAAGATATGGCTAACGTTGATGTTGATTTAATGAAAAAAGTTCAAATGATTTTTCAAGATCCTATTGCTTCATTAAATCCACGGATGACGGTTAAAGAAATTATTGCCGAAGGATTACGTATTGCGGGAGAAAAAGATAACGATGTTATTCTTAAAAAAGTTAACGGTGTTTTAGAAACTGTTGGATTGCTTCCTGAGCATGCGAGTCGTTATCCCCATGAGTTTAGTGGTGGTCAGCGCCAACGGATAGGTATTGCTCGTGCTTTAGTTGTCTCACCAGAGTTCATTATTGCTGATGAGCCGATAAGCGCCCTTGACGTATCCATCCAAGCGCAAGTCATTAACTTACTTAACGATTTAAGAGAAGAGTTAAGTATCACGATTATGTTTATTGCGCATGACTTATCCGTCGTTAAATACTTTAGCGACCGTATCGGTGTAATGTACTATGGAAAACTCGTAGAACTTGCCGATAAAGAAGAGCTGTTTAAAAATCCATTGCATCCTTACACCCGTTCATTGTTATCGGCAGTACCGATGCCTGATCCAAACTATGAGAAGCAACGTAAACGAATTAAATACGATCCAAGTACAACGCATGATTACCGTAATGATCCACCCTCACTGCATGAAATCAAAAAAGGCCACTTTGTTTACGCAAATCAAGCGGAACTTGAAAGCTATAAGAAGCAATTGGTTAAATAGTGATTAAATTTATAAGCGGTTTAATCGTTGCTATCGGACTTGCTGTGGGATACCACTTATTAGTCTTCGGTACAGAGATAACACTAAGAAATACATCAGATGCTTTATTTGTAGTAGGATTGTTTCTATTCTTTATTAGCATAATTGCTGTGACCGATGCAGCAAGGGTGTTCGTTGGCTTTGCCTATTCTTTTAAGCAAATGTTTAAACGTAATCGAGAAAAGTATTCTAGTTATTATGATTACTCGAATCGTAAAGAAAAATCTGAAGGCCAGTTTGGGATAGGAACACTATTCATCAGCATCGTATTTTTAACCATTGCATTTATCTTAGCCGGGCAATATTTAAACTAACTTCAAAAGCCACCATCTGGTGGCTTTTCTCCTTAAAGATTGATATTTAGGCCAAATACAAGTATAATGAGTAACGAAAAACCCGACAAAAAGGATGGCATTAAAATGTCTGAAAAAAACGAAAGTAAAACTCAAACAAGCGTCTTTAAAGATATTCGCAGTGTTAAAGAAAACTATCAACCAAAGCATTACTTAGAACGCGGTGCACGTCGTCATCTTGAAAATATTGCCTTCTTTATCATTGGTTTCTTATTCTTTCCTTTTGGCATCATGTTATGGGCCTATTTCCATGAGAGTCGACCTAAGGATGCAATCTACCCGTTAATTGCGGCAATCATCAATTTCTTTGTAATTATGTTCAATGTTTTTGGTGTGATTTTTATCTACTAAAAAACCTATCTAACGTTAATGTTAGATAGGTTTTTTTTATATTACAAAATTTCCATTTTCGAAGATAACAACTTCTTTACCCTCTTTAGTTTTACCGACAATGTGCATGTCCTCACTACCAAACATAAAGTCTGAGTGTGCCATCGAATGATTATAGCCAATGGCAGCAAGTGCTTCTGGGTCCATATGAATCCCGTTTTTAACATTCATCGGATAGGCTCTACCTAAAGCCATATGGCAGGAAGCATTCTCATCAAACAGTGTATTAAAGAATAAGATACCTGAGTTTGAAATCGGCGAGTCATGAGAGATTAAGGCGATTTCACCTAAATAACAACTTCCTTCATCAAACTCAATAAGGTTTTTCAGTGTTTGCTTTTCTTTTTTAGCATCATAATCGATGACTTTGCCCTCTTTAAACTCTAGCCAAAAATCTTCGATTAAGTTGCCTTGATAATTCAATGGTTTTGTCGCAACGACTTTACCATTTACGCCAAACTTATGTGGCATGGTAAACGTTTCTTCAGTCGGTATATTCGGATTAAACATTACCCCATTGGTCGTAATCTCATTGCCTCCAGCCCATACATGATTCTCTACGAGCTGAATCGTAATATCCGTCCCAATGCTATTGGTAAAATGCAGCGTTTCAAACTGATAGCTGTTTAAGATTTCATTATGCTTCGTTAAAGTTTCGTTGTGGGTTTCCCAAGCTTGGACCGGATCGTTGTCTTCCGTTACGCGTGATGCTTGAAAAATCGCATCCCATAACGCTTCGACTGCATCTTCATCCGTTAAATCAGGAAATACTTTCTTCGCCCAAACCGGATTGGGTGCCGCAACAATCGTCCACTGAGCTTTGTTTCCCATCATATGGGTTTGGAAAAACGATAGTTTACGCATCATTGCCTTGCCTGATTCTTGGGTTTTTACAGGATCTACCCCTGCGTTTAACCCTGGAACAGGTGAGGTAATGCTAATAAAACAAGCATTCGATTCAATGGCATGCTCAGCTCTTTTAACGACCCATTCAGGAACCTCTTTTAAGGTTTCTAAATCCATAAAATCTAGGCCATAACGTGAAACATACTCATCGCCCCATTGTACTTCAACACGCTTTGCACCGGCTTGGTATGCCGCTTTAACAATCTCACGTGCTAACTCAGTTGTTTCAGTTGAACTGCGAACGACAACAGGCTGATTCTCTTGGACATTCGCCCCGATTTTTACCGCTAATTCTGCGAACTTCTCTAACATTTTTTTCGTTGGCATGGTAAGACTCCTTTCTTTATCATTATAAGTATAGCATGTTTTCGATAAAACGTGCTATAGACTGAAAAAAACATCAAAAAATAGGCAATTATAATTGATTATTGATCAACTATTTTGTATAATATGAATACGGTCTAAATGTCGCAGTAGTTTAATGGTAAAACATTAGCTTGCCATGCTGAAGTTGCGGGTTCGATTCCCGTCTGCGGCTCCATATTTTAGACTTTTT